>NZ_BCBQ01000008.1:0-95311 GCF_001320885.1 Pseudomonas sp. NBRC 111140 | reverse complement strand
TACACTGCGTCCAGTGGCAAGCCGGTGCAGGCAGGCGATATCGACCTGCTGGTACGGGCCCTGTCGATGGGCAAGCTGCACCATGCCATGATGGGTACGGCGGCGGTGGCAATCGGCACCGCAGCGGCCATTCCGGGCACGCTGGTCAACCTCGCCGCTGGCGGGGGCGAGCGCAGCGCCGTGCGTTTCGGTCATCCCTCGGGCACCCTGCGGGTCGGCGCCGAGGCGCGTCAGGAGAAGGGTGAGTGGACGGTGACCAAGGCAATCATGAGCCGCAGTGCTCGCGTGCTGATGGAGGGCTGGGTTCGCGTGCCTGGCGACAGCTTCTAACGCACCAGCGGCGCTCGGCTTTAGTCAGTTGGGGCTGCTGTGCAGCCCCGGCAATTCTGAAGGGAGCTGGATATGAGCGCCAACGTAGACCTCAATGACCGCCCGGACTACGACCGGGTGCTGCAAACCCTGGCCGACTACGCCCTCGGTTATCGGGTCGATTCTGCTGAAGCCCTGGACACCGCGCGCAACTGCCTGATGGACACCCTGGGCTGCGGTCTTCTCGCCTTGCGCTTCCCTGAGTGCACCAAGCTGCTGGGCCCATTGGTGGAAGGTACCGTGGTGCCCCATGGGGCTCGCGTTCCTGGCACCGCCTACCGCCTCGATCCGGTCAAGGCTGCCTGGGATATCGGTTGTGCCGTGCGCTGGCTGGACTATAACGACACCTGGCTGGCCGCCGAATGGGCTCACCCTTCAGACAACCTTGGCGGCATCCTGGCCGTTGCTGATCACCTGTCACAAAAGCGCGTGGCCGCTGGTGAAGCGCCGTTGCTGATGCGTGATGTGCTCGAAGCCATGGTCATGGCCCACGAGATTCAGGGTGTGCTGGCGCTGGAAAACTCGTTCAACCGTGTTGGGCTCGACCACGTGATTCTGGTGAAGGTAGCCTCGACCGCCGTGTGCGCCAGGCTGATGGGGGCCAACCGCGAGCAGATGCTCTCGGCCTTGTCCCACGCCTTCGTCGACGGCCAGGCCCTGCGCACATACCGCCATGCGCCCAACGCGGGCTCACGCAAGTCTTGGGCCGCGGGTGATGCGTCCAGCCGGGGCGTGCGCCTGGCCGATATCGCCTTGCGTGGCGAGATGGGCGTGCCGGGTGTGCTTACGGCGCCGCAATGGGGCTTCTACGACGTATCGTTCAGCCATACCAACAAGGACTTGGCGCTCAAGCCTGCTGGGCAGTACGAGCTGCGTCTGCCCCAGGCCTTGGGCAGCTATGTGATGGAAAACGTGCTGTTCAAGGTCAGCTTTCCTGCCGAGTTTCATGCTCAGACCGCCTGTGAGGCGGCCGTCACCCTGCATCCGCGTGTACGAAACCGCCTGCACGAAATCGACCGCATCGTCATCACCACCCAGGAGTCGGCGATCCGCATCATTTCCAAAAGCGGCCCGCTGGCCAACGCCGCCGACCGCGACCATTGCCTGCAGTACATGGTGGCGGTGCCGCTGATCTTCGGCCATTTGGTGGCTGAGCATTATGAGGATGCCTTCCATGCCAACCACCCGAGCATCGATCGTTTGCGCGAGAAGATGGAGGTGGTGGAAGACCCGCGCTTCAGCCGCGAGTACCTGGAACCGGACAAGCGTTCGATCGCTAACGCGCTGCAGGTATTCTTCAAGGATGGCAGCAGCACCGAGCAAGTGCTGGTGGAGTATCCGATCGGGCATCGGCGGCGGCGTGGAGAAGGCATACCGTTGCTGGAGGCCAAGTTCAGGGCCAACCTGGCGACCCGTTTCGCGCGGCAGCGGTGTGGCGAGATTGGAGAGCTGTGCAAGGACCAGCAGCGGCTGGAGCGCACAGCGGTGCACAGGTTCGTGGATTTGTTCGTGATCTGAGGCCAGAGTGGGGTTGAAACAAGAAAGCCCTGGCATCACTGCCAGGGCTTTCTTTACAACCTGTGACTCAGCTTACGCCTGAACCACCGGGATCTTGGCGTTGGCTGCCGCTTCGCGGAACTCGGCGATCTGGTCGAAGCTCAGGTAGCGGTAAACGTCGGCAGCCATGCTGTCGATGTCTTTCGCGTACTGCATGTACTCTTCGACGGTCGGCAGCTTGCCGATGATCGAAGCGACAGCAGCCAGCTCGGCCGATGCCAGGTACACATTGGTAGCGTCGCCCAGACGGTTCGGGAAGTTACGGGTCGAGGTGGAAACCACGGTCGAACCGGTCTGCACACGTGCCTGGTTACCCATGCACAGCGAGCAGCCTGGCATTTCCATGCGTGCGCCGGCCTTGCCGTAGATGCCGTAGTAGCCTTCTTCGGTCAGCTGGTGAGCGTCCATCTTGGTTGGCGGAGCCAGCCACAGACGGGTTGGGATGCCACCCTTGACCTTGTCCAGCAGCTTGCCGGCAGCGCGGAAGTGACCGATGTTGGTCATGCACGAACCGATGAACACTTCGTCGATCTTCTCGCCCTGTACCGAGGACAGCAGGCGGGCATCATCCGGGTCGTTCGGCGCGCAGAGCACAGGCTCCTTGACGTCGGCCAGGTCGATTTCGATGATTTCGGCGTACTCGGCATCGGCGTCGGCCGACAGCAGCTCAGGCTTGGCCAGCCAGGCTTCCATGGCCTGGGCGCGACGCTCCAGGGTGCGGGCATCGCCGTAGCCTTCACCGATCATCCAGCGCAGCAGGGTGATGTTGGAGGTCAGGTACTCGGCGATGGCCTTCTCTGGCAGCTTGATGGTGCAACCGGCAGCGGAACGCTCGGCCGAGGCGTCGGACAGCTCGAAGGCTTGCTCGACGGTCAGTTCGTCCAGGCCTTCGATTTCCAGGATGCGGCCGGAGAAGGCGTTTTTCTTGCCCTTCTTCTCGACGGTCAGCAGGCCCTTCTGGATGGCGTAGTAAGGGATGGCATGCACCAGGTCACGCAGGGTGATGCCTGGCTGCAGTTTGCCCTTGAAGCGCACCAGGATCGACTCTGGCATGTCCAGCGGCATGACGCCGGTGGCGGCGGCGAAAGCCACCAGGCCGGAACCGGCCGGGAACGAGATACCGATCGGGAAGCGGGTGTGCGAGTCGCCACCGGTACCCACGGTGTCAGGCATCAGCATGCGGTTCAGCCAGCTGTGGATGATGCCGTCGCCTGGGCGCAGCGACACGCCGCCACGGGTGCGGATGAAGTCTGGCAGGGTGTGGTGGGTGGTGACGTCGATCGGCTTTGGATAGGCCGCGGTGTGGCAGAACGACTGCATCACCAGGTCAGCGGAGAAGCCCAGGCACGCCAGGTCTTTCAGCTCGTCGCGGGTCATCGGGCCCGTGGTGTCCTGGGAGCCGACGGTGGTCATCTTCGGCTCGCAGTAGGCACCTGGGCGCACGCCCTGGCCTTCTGGCAGGCCGCAGGCACGGCCGACCATTTTCTGCGCCAGGGTGAAGCCCTTGCCGGAATCGGCAGGCTGCTCTGGTTTCTTGAACAGGTCGGAAGCACCCAGGCCCAGTTCGGCGCGGGCTTTTTCGGTCAAGCCACGGCCGACGATCAGCGGAATACGGCCGCCAGCGCGGACTTCATCCAGCAGCACTTCGGTTTTCAGCTCGAAGTTGGTGACCAGTTCGTCGCTGCCGTGACGGCGTACTTCACCTTTGTACGGGTACACGTCGATGACGTCGCCCATGCCTAGGTTGGTGCAGTCGAATTCGATCGGCAGGGCGCCGGCGTCTTCCATGGTGTTGTAGAAGATCGGGGCGATCTTGGTGCCGAAGCAGAAGCCACCGGCGCGTTTGTTCGGCACGTACGGGATGTCGTCGCCGAAGAACCACAGTACCGAGTTGGTAGCGGATTTACGCGAGGAGCCGGTACCGACCACGTCACCCACATAGGCAACCGGGAAACCCTTGGCCTTGACGGCTTCGATCTGGGCCAGCGGGCCGACCGAACCAGGCTGCGACGGTTCGATGCCGTCGCGGGCCATTTTCAGCATGGCCAGGGCGTGCAGCGGGATGTCTGGGCGCGACCAGGCGTCCGGGGCTGGGGACAGGTCGTCGGTGTTGGTTTCGCCAGGTACCTTGAACACGGTCAGGGTGTACTTGTCGGCGATGGCCGGACGCGAGGTGAACCACTCGCCGGCAGCCCAGGATTCCAGCACGGCCTTGGCATGCGCGTTGCCGGCCTTGGCTTTTTCGGCCACGTCGTGGAAGGCATCGAACATCAGCAGGGTGTGCTTGAGCTGCTCGGCCGCGACGGCGCCCAGTTCGGCGTCATCCAGCAGTGCGACCAGCGTTTCGATGTTGTAGCCGCCCTGCATGGTGCCCAGCAGTTCGGTGGCATGCTTGCGGTCGATCAGTGGCGACTTGGCTTCGCCCTTGGCGACGGCGGAGAGGAAAGCGGCCTTGACGTAGGCAGCTTCGTCGACCCCTGGCGGTACGCGGTTGGTGATCAGGTCTACGAGGAAGGCTTCTTCGCCGGCCGGCGGGTTTTTCAGCAGCTCGACCAGGCCTGCAGTTTGTTCGGCGTTCAGCGGCTGGGGCACGATGCCCAGGGCGGCACGCTCTTCGATGTGTTTGCGGTAGGCTTCAAGCACAGTTATTTCCCTCATCAGTGGTCCCTAAAGGGGGTCCGGGACGCTTATCCAGCATTCAATGCACCCATGCGCTGCCACGGCTTTGTGGGCCGCCCAGCCAGAGTCGCAAAGAATCCTTACAGAAGCTGCTTTCAAAGTTTTACGCCTGCAGAACGGGGGCTGATGAGGGTTGGCGCGGGCATGCGAGGGAAGCATGACCCGGGCCAACGCCGTTCTACCGGATTAACTGTGCTCGTGACGCTTTGAAAACAGCTTCCAACGGACATTGTTGCCTTTGAAAAGGCCGGATGATTCTACGGCAAAAAAAGCCCGAAGGTAAGGCGGTGAACATGACTTTAACGAGTGACCCTGGTTAGACAAAGGGCTAACATGGGCCTGTGTTCCACCGCCAAGCTGTTGTTTTTCATGTCCAACAAGTCCATCAAAACCCCTTGCGTCGGCCTGTGCTCCACGGTGTACGGAGACACGGTGTGCCGTGGCTGCAAGCGTTTTCACCACGAAGTGATCAACTGGAACGGTTACGACGACACGCAGAAGCGCGCCGTGTGGTTGCGCCTTGAGCAACTGCTGGTGCAGGTGATGATGGCCAAGCTTGAGGTGTTCGACAAAAGCCTGCTGCGCCAGCAACTGGAGCAGCGCTCGATCCGCTTTGTCGAGCAGCAGTCGGAATATTGCTGGGCTTACCAGCTTATCGCCCGCGGGGCGCGGATGATCCGTGACCTGGAGGCCTACGGTATGGTGCTGTTGCCGGAATTTCGCGACTGGGAACTGCCGCAGTTGCGCGATGCCATCGATCGCGAGTTTTTCCTGCTTTCAGAGGCGCATTATCAGCGCTACATCGCCCCCAGCTTCCTGCGCGATGCCTTGGCGACGGGGCAAGGTTGACGCTGAGTGGGTGAAGCTACCGGCCCCTTCGCGGGGTTACCCGCGAAGGGGCCGACGTAGAGCCTGAATCAGTCGCCGGTATACTCGCAACCGCTGGTGCAGGTTTCGTGGATGCGTACCTTCGACAGCTCTGGCATCAACGGCTTGACCTGGTCCCAGATCCACTTGGCGATTACTTCGCTGGTAGGGTTTTCCAGGCCAGGGATGTCGTTCAGGTAGTTGTGGTCCAGCTGCTCGTAGATCGGCTTGAAGATCGCCTTGACCTCGGCGAAGTCGCGGATCCAGCCAGTGTGCGGGTCGAGCGGGCCGGTCAGGTGCAGGCCGACCTTGAACGAGTGACCATGCAGGCGGCCGCATTTGTGCCCTTCAGGGACGTGGGGCAGGCGGTGGGCCGATTCGAATGTGAATTCCTTGAAGATTTCCACGGGTGGACCTGTATAGCTGGTGGGGTAAGGGCTTGAGCGGAAATTGGTATTTCAATGTACTGCTCAATGTACTGATTGGTCGTCGCTGGGGTGAAAGAGGTCATTCACTGAGTGATGGCCGGCTGGCGCCAGGCAACCAAATTGGGCGCTATCTTAACCTGTTTTTTAGGGGGGGCTTCACGGAATCTGCGATAGAAGGTATTCCGGCCGGTCGCATTTTCGCGGTTGCGGGGTAGGATCCTGGGTAGTAAGTGGAAGAGCTTGTGCCATTGTAAATACAATGAAAAAGCCCGCTTGCTGGCGGGCTTTTGAAGATGCTGTAATCAGCTCTGCGCTGGTTTTTCCGGGGCGGCCGGTTTCAGCAGATTCTTCAAGTGCTCTGCGGTGCCCTGAGAGAGTCCATGACCCTCCCCAAACGTCGATTTCACGGCGTTATCCGCAGCCAGCATACGCTCAATTTTTCCTTTGCTTTCTTCCGCATTGCTGATGAGTTTCCCAAGTACATCAATCAGCGCATCGCTGGTGCGCTTGTACCTTTTGTATGCCCATTCTCTGGCAACGGACGAATCCGCCTCATTCAGTTCCTTTTTGGCTTCGTCATTCGCTTCTCGGGCGCTGCCCTCCTTCATCAGGAGTCTGGTTTCCGTTTGATCCGCACGTAAAATAGCCTTGCATTGATCAATAAATGCGATGGCTGCATCCTTTTCGGCAAGCCTGTGTTTCCAGGTTCGGCCCTCGAGGTTGGCAATTTCCTTGTCCAGATTGTCAATCACGGTATCGCTTCGCTTGAAGTACTCCGCGAAAGTGATTCCATCCTCTGACTGCGCTTTCATCTGTCGTTCAGCTTGGGTGACGGATACCTGCACAGCTGCTGCCGCTACATCATGTTCTTTGCCACTTTCGTAATGCTTCCATCCGAACCAACCCGCCACCGCAATCGCTATCGCAGTGCCGATGCCCAATACCGCTTTCATCCCTCAGATCCCCTGATGCTGGCAAAACGACATATTAACACCGCGGAGGGGTCGGAACGGTAGTCGCGCAGGCATGGCCGCTACAAGGCTTGCAGGCGTTCACACAGCTGCCCGGTGGCAATCAGCTCCAGCAATTCGTCACCTAGCCGCTGGCTTTCGGCAATGGCCTTGTACCAATAGCGTTTGCGGCCAGGCGCATCGCCCATGAAGCGTTTGAAGTCGTTGCGATCGGGCAGCTTGCCGTAGGGCAGGGCGGCCAGGTACTGCGGGGAAGGGGTCATCAGCAGCACATTCTGCAGGCGAGTGGCATCGCCCTTGCGCCAGGGCAAGGCTTTGTCGAACCAGCCGGGTACCACCTTGTCGGTGAAGTGCGGGTACAGCACCAGGTCGTCGCCGCGATAGGGCAGGTCGAGGTGGTAGTCGAGCAGGCCGCCGTCGCGGTAAGTGCCGGCGCCAGCGCCGGGGATGTCTTTCACGCCCTGCATGACCATGGGGATCGAGCCCGAGGCGAGCAGGGCGTGGCGCAGGTTGGCCAGGCCCAGCGGCAAGTAGCGCGAGGGGAAATCGGTAAGCGCTTCGAGCGGTGGGGCGGCGCGCTCATCGTGCAGGATGACGCGCTCGAAGTGGCGGGCCAGGCGCGAACGGCCGAGCAGGTTGCTGGCGACCACCGAGCCCAGGCCCAAGCCCAGGCGCCCGCGATGGTCGTGGGCAAGCTGGCCATGGCTCTTCACCACCAGCATGTTCAGGTGATAGTGCGGGTTGGCCAGCAGCTGGCCGTCACGGTCCTGCAACAGGTCATCGAGCATTTTTTGGCAACTGCGGCTGATTTCGGCCGGGGTCACGCCCTTGGCGAAATCCTGCTCGGTGTACAGCTCGCCCAGGCGGCGGATACCTGCGACCGGGTCGTCGAGGCAGGCGCTGGCGAAGCGCCAGGCACCAATCGAGGCACCGATCAGCGCCCGCGGGCGCGGTGCCGAGGGCAGCCACTCACCGAACAGCGCCAGGTCCAGGCCTTGAATGCCCAGCGGCTTCGGCCCACCCGCCGCGCCCGGCAAGACCCCGACATCGGCGGCCTGCAGGCCACGCTCGCGGATATGTCGCAGGGCCCGTTGGCCAGCCTTGAAGGTGAGGGCGGGGTATTTGATGTGGATGGCGCTCATGCGGGGGATCCCTTGGGCAGTACGCGGTTCACTATAAAGGGTTTGAGGATGGCCCGGTCTTGACTTGCGCTATCATGCCGCCAGCTGTTTTCAGGTTGAATTAAGGACCAGTGGTTAATCTTAACCCCGTAGACAACTTGCACAGTTCTCAGGAGAGAAGAACGATGAAAACCTTGACTGCCCTGTTCACCGCCGCTGCCCTCGCTCTGGGCGCCAATGCCGCTTTCGCCAAGGATGTTCAACCCGACGAAGTGGTCAAACTGGTCAACGCCAAGACCATCAAGTCGCTGGACGAACTCAAGGCTGCCGCCGTGGCCAAGCACCCAGGCTCCACCGTCACCGATTCGGAACTTGAAGACGAATACGGCCGCTACATCTACAAGGTCGAGCTGCGCGACACGCAGAACGTCGAATGGGACGTGGCGCTGGACGCCAAGACCGGTGAAGTGCTGAAGGACGAGCGGGACAACTGATGATCCACTTACCGCGGCCGGCGCGTTACCTCGCGCTGGCGCTGCTGGCCGTGTGTTCGCTGGCCGCTGCCCGCGACCTCGATCAGGACGAAGCCCTGAAGCTGCGGCAGAAGGGCATTATCCTGCCACTCGAGCACTTGCTGGAAGCCGCCTTGGGGCGTTACCCCGGGGCGCGTTTGCTGGAGGCCGAGCTGGAAGAGGACGACGATCGCTACGAATATGAAGTCGAGTTGCTGACGACTGAAGGTGTGGTGCGCGAGATCAAGCTCGATGCCAGCACCGGCGCCCTGCTCAAAGACGAGGAAGACGACTGAATGCGCCTGTTGCTTGTCGAGGACAATGTGCCGCTGGCGGATGAACTGACCGCCGGCCTGCAGCGCCAGGGTTATGCCGTGGATTGGTTGGCTGATGGCCGTGATGCGGTGTACCAGGGGCAAAGCGAACCGTACGACCTGATCATCCTGGACCTTGGCCTGCCTGGCTTGCCGGGCCTGGAAGTACTGGCCCAGTGGCGCGCCGCCGGCCTGGCCACGCCGGTACTGATCCTGACCGCGCGCGGCTCCTGGGCCGAGCGTATCGAAGGGCTGAAGGCCGGGGCCGACGACTACCTGAGCAAGCCCTTTCACCCCGAAGAGCTGCAACTGCGCATCCAGGCCTTGTTGCGCCGCGCCCGTGGGCTGGCCAACCAGCCGAAGCTGGAAGCGGCCGGCCTGCACCTGGACGAAAGCCGCCAGTGCGTGAGCCGTGATGGCGTGGACATCCAGCTGACCGCCGCCGAGTTCCGCCTGCTGCGGTATTTCATGCTGCACCCGCAGCAGATACTGTCCAAAAGCCATCTGGCCGAGCACCTTTACGACGGTGAAACCGAGCGCGACTCGAACGTGCTGGAAGTGCACGTCAACCATTTGCGCCGCAAGCTGGGCCGCAGTGTCATCGAAACCCGCCGCGGGCAAGGCTACATCTATGCCGGGAGCGGCGAGTGAAGTCGATACAGGCGCGCCTGAGCCTGGGCCTGGTGGCCGTGCTGGTGGTGGTCGGCGTGGTGCTGGCACAATTGACCTTGTGGCTGTTCGAAGCCGGCCTGCAACGGTACCTGGAAAACGGCCTGCGCAAGGAAAGCGAGAACCTGCTGGTGGCATTGGTGCGTGGGCCTTCCGGCCTGCAGCTGGACGAGCGGCGTATTTCGGCTGCTTATCAACGGCCGTTTTCCGGTTACTACTTCCGCATCGATTTCGACCAAGGTACCTGGCGGTCCCGTTCGCTGTGGGACCTGGACATGCCCAAGCCCGCCGCGCCTGGGCTTTCCGATAGCCATGAACTCGGCCCGGAAGGCCAGCAACTGCTGGCCCTGCGTGCCGACTACCGGCGCCTGGGCCAGGATATTTCGATCAGCGTGGCGCAAGATTATTCGCCGGTGCGCGAAGGTTTCCGGCGCTTGCAGCAGATCGGCCTGGGCATGGGGTTGGTGGCACTGATTGTGGTTTTGGTGCTGCAGCGCATCACCGTTACCCGCTCGTTGCGGCCGCTGGAGCGGGCGCGACAGCAGATTGCCCAGTTGCAGCAGGGCAAGCGCTCGCAACTGGATGCCGAGGTGCCCAGCGAGTTGGCGCCGCTGGTGGGGCAGATCAACCACTTGCTCAGCCATACCGAAGACAGCCTGCGCCGTTCGCGCAATGCCCTCGGCAACCTCGGCCATGCACTGAAGACGCCACTGGCGGTGCTGCTGAGCCTGGCCTCCAGCGAACGCCTGAAAGATCTGCCCGAAGTCCGCGCGCAGATGCGCGAGCAGTTGGAGCAGATTCAGCAACGCCTGGCGCGCGAGCTGAACCGTGCACGGCTGGCAGGGGATGCCTTGCCGGGCGCGCAGTTCGATTGTGATGCCGAGCTGCCGGGGTTGCTGGAGACCTTGGGCATGATCCATGGCGAGGGCTTGCAATTGGCAAGTGATGTGCCGCCTGGGCTGTTGTTGCCCTGGGACCGCGAGGACTTCCTGGAGCTGCTGGGCAACCTGCTGGACAACGCCTGCAAGTGGGCTGACAGCGAGGTGCGCCTGGGAATAGCGCCGAACGGCGAGGGCTACCGGCTGTGGGTCGATGACGATGGCCCCGGTATCCCTGAAGGCCGGCGGCAGCAGGTGCTGGAGCGTGGTTCGCGGTTGGACGAACAGGTGGACGGGCATGGGCTGGGGTTGGGCATCGTGCGCGATATCGTCGAGGCATGGGGCGGGCGACTGGCCTTGCTGGAGAGCCCGCTGGGCGGATTGCGGGTGAGCATCGACCTGCCGCGCAAGGCCCGATGATGCAGGCGCCGAAACCCTCTGTGGCAGCGAGCCCCCATGGCAATGTCAGTACTGCAAAAAAAATGCAGTACAGGCGCAGTTTTTTGAATTAGCCCAATCGCACCCCACCCGGCAAAATCCCCCTCACGAAACCCTGCGGTTTCCATCTCTCCATGGACGGAGCCCCTTGTGGTATTGCACGCGCAATACAAGGCCCAGGCCAGCTCGGCTGGGCTTTCTTTTTAATCAGAAAAACCAAAGACCCCGAATACCAATGTCTGCCTCGCGTTCCGAAAGCCGTCTGCAGCGCCTGTTGCCGGCGCCCCTGAATATCCCTCCCAAAGAATGGTTGCGTGCCGGTATCGGTGCGTTGCTCGGCTTGTTCCTCGCTGGCTGGCTGACCAGCATGGCCTATGGCCCTGGCATTGCCCTGCACCTGTTGGGCCCGCTGGCGGCCTCGGCAGTCCTGGTTTTCGCCGTACATTCCGGCCCATTGGCCCAACCTTGGCCGGTGCTGGGCAGCTACGCCTTGGCTGGCGCAGTTGGCCTTGCCATGCGCGAAGGTTTCGGTGCCGAGCTTTGGGTGGCGGCTGCGGCTCTGGGCATTTCGATCCTGATCATGTGCCTGTTACGCTGCCTGCACCCCCCGGGTGGCGGGGTGGCAGTGAGCGCGGTGCTGGCCGACTCCGGGTTGACCGCCATGGGCGATCACCTGTTGGAACCGGTGCTGCTCAATGCGTTGATCCTGGTGGCCGTGGCAATCGTCTACAACCGCCTGACCGGCGTGCGCTATCCGAAAGGCGCGGTGCCGCGCAAAGACCTGCACCACACCCATGACCCGCTGCCCGGCGAGCGCGTCGGCATTCGCAGTGAAGACCTGGACCAGGCGCTGGAGGAGCTTGGTGAGTTCGTCGACGTTACCCGTGACGAACTGGAGCGCATCATCCTCGCCACCGAGCAGCACGCCCTGCAGCGTAGCCTGGGCGGTATCACCGCGGCCTCGGTGATGTCCCGCGATGTACAGTTCGCCACGCCTGATACCACGCTGGAACAGGCCTGGAAAATGCTCGCCAGCCATCACCTGAAAACCCTGCCGGTACTGCAGCACGGCAAGCTGGTGGGCATCGTCAGCCTCAGCGACTTGGTCGGCCCGGCCATGCAGCGTGGCCGTTTCAGCTGGCGCGGTTTGTTTGGCCGCAAAGCGGTACGCATGGAGCAAGTGATGAGTCGGCGGGTAGTCAGTGTCAGCAGCCAGCACCCGTTGGAGCGGCTGCTGCCGTTGTTGTGCGAACAGGGCCTGCACTGCCTGCCGGTGCTCGATGCCGAGAAGCTGGTAGGGGTGATCACCCAGACCGACTTGATCGCCGGCCTCAAACGTCAGCTGCTTAGCAAGGCCGAGGCATCAGATAACCGGGTCCCAGCGTTGTGACCAATCGCTTGCGCCGGCAGCCACCAGCCGGCGCAGGATGGCGAAGGCCTGTTGCAGGGCTTCGCTGTCGCGTTTGCGCGGGTACACCAGGAAGGTTGGGTAAGTGAACTCAGGCGCCTGCGGTACCCGCTCGAACACCCCGCTGTCCAGGTAGGCCTGCACCACGCGTGTGCGGAAGTAGCCGCTGCCCCCCTGGTCAAGAATGAACTGCAGGGCCAATGGGCCGAGGTTGAAGCTCAGTGCCGGGCGTGCGCAGTCGGGCAGGGCCGCATCGTGCTGGCGGCGGAAGGCCTCGCCCCAGTCAATGTAGATATACGGTTCGGGCTGGGCGACCCGGCGCACACGGATCAGCTTTTCTTCCATCAATTGCTCCACCTGCAGGCCGGGGCCGTAGGTCGGCTGATAGACCAGCGCGGCGTCCAGCAGGCCCATCTCGACCTTGCGCAGCAGTGATTCACCGTCGCTGACCTCGCTGCGGATGGCATGGCTGGGCAGTTCACGGTGCAGGGCGCTGACCCAGTCGAGCAGCATCGGGTTGCCCAAACTCACCTCACCGCCCACATGCAGCACCTGCTGGCAGCCTTCAGGCAGCGGCAGGTCGCGGCGCGCTGCTTCCCAGGTTTGTACCAGCTGGTTGGCATAACTGACGAACGCTTCGCCATCGCTGGTCAAACTGGCGCCGTTGCGGCTGCGTACGAACAGCTGGCAACCCAGTTGCTGCTCCAGGCGCTGTACCCGCGCGGTGATCGCGGTCTGTGACACGAACAGGCGCTCGGCGGCGGCGACCAGGCTGCCGCAACGCACGATTTCCAGGAAGGTTCGGGCCTGATCGATATCCATGGGCTGCTCGGTGGCTGAGGGGTGGCCTATTCTAGAGGCTTTGCACCGTTATGAGGCGTTTTTGCGTTGTCTGCAAATTTGCAGGTCGGTTGTGACTTTAGTCCCATGGCGGCGTGGGTGTAGCGGTCCATACTCAGGTTTCGCCCTTCAATAACAACAAGTACCGGGTTTCTTTCGATATGAGCTACCAGCACAGCTACGCCCATTCCATTTCCGACCCTGCCGCTTTCTGGGCGGAACAGGCCGCACACCTGGCCTGGCACCGCAAGCCTGCCCTGACTTTGCAAGACCACGCCGACGGTACCCATAGTTGGTTCGCAGACGGCCGCCTTAACAGCTGCTACCTGGCCCTCGATTACCAGATCGAGCAAGGCCGTGGCGAGCAATTGGCGCTGATCTACGATTCGCCGGTGACGGGCGTGCAGCAGACGTATACCTATAACCAGTTGCGCGATGAAGTGGCGCGCCTGGCTGGCTTGCTGCGCCAGCTGGGGGTGAGCAAGGGCGATGGCGTGATCATCTACATGCCCATGGTGCCGCAGGCAGCCATGGCCATGCTGGCCTGTGCGCGGATTGGCGCGGTGCATTCGGTGGTGTTCGGTGGCTTTGCCGCCAACGAACTGGCTCTGCGCATCGATGATGCCCGGCCCACGCTGCTGCTGACGGCCTCCTGCGGGCTGGAGTTCGATCGCGTGATTGCGTACAAGCCGCTGGTCGACCGCGCCCTGCAACTGGCCCGGCACCAACCGCGCAATGTGCTGGTGCTGCAGCGGCCACAGGTGCAGGCCGAGCTGCAGCCAGGCCGCGACCTGGACTGGCAGGCGGCCTTGACCGGCGCCGAGCCGGTGGCCCCAGTCGAGTTGGATGCCGGCGACCCGCTGTACATCATGTATACCTCGGGTACCACCGGCAAACCCAAAGGCATCGTGCGGGAGAACGGTGGCAATGCCGTGGCGCTGTGCTATGCCATGCGCCATATCTATGGCATGCAGGCCGGCGATGTGTGGTGGGGCATATCTGATGTGGGCTGGGTGGTCGGCCATTCGCTGATCGTTTACGGGCCGTTGATGAGCGGCTGTACCACAGTGTTCTACGAAGGCAAGCCGATCCGCACCCCGGATGCCTCGGCCTACTGGCGGGTGGTGGAGCAATACAAGGTCAATGCGTTGTTCTGTGCGCCCACCGCCATGCGTGCCATCCGCAAGGAAGACCCGGAAGGCGAGCTGATCCGCAAACATGACCTCAGCTCGCTGCGCCAATTGTTCCTGGCGGGTGAGAAGCTCGATTCCAGCACCCACGAATGGCTGGAACGGGTCAGTGGCAAGCCTGTGCACGACCACTGGTGGCAGACCGAGACCGGCTGGCCGGTCACTGCGCCGTGTGTCGGGCTGGAGGGGAGCGCCGCGAAGCCGGGATCGAGCAACCGGGCGGTACCCGGCTACAACGTTCGCGTGCTGGACGACGAAGGCCGCTTGCTCGGGCCCAACCATCAGGGTTCGATCGTGATCGCCCTGCCATTGCCACCTGGTTGTAGCCAGACACTGTGGGGCGACCACGAGCGCTACCTGCAGGCGTACCTGCGCACCTACCCGGGGTATTACCACACCGGTGACGGCGGCTACCTGGACGATGACGGTTTCGTCTACATCATGGGGCGCACCGATGACGTGATCAATGTGTCGGGGCACCGGTTGTCTACCGGCGAAATGGAGGACCTGGTGGCCTGCCACCCGGCGGTGGCCGAGTGTGCGGTGGTTGGCGTGCACGATGAAATCAAGGGGCAAGTGCCGTTGGCACTTGTTGTGCTCAAGGACGGCGAGGGCATTGCCGAGGCGCAACTGCTGGTGGACCTGGTGGGCAGTGTGCGCGAGGCGATTGGCCCGCTGGCCTGTTTCAACCGGGTTCGGTTGGTGAAGCGGCTCCCCAAGACCCGCTCGGGGAAAATTTTGCGTGCGGTGCTGCGCAAGATCGCCGACGGGCAGGACTATGCGCCGCCTTCGACCCTGGATGACCCGGCGGTGCTGGGGGAGATCGAGGCGGTGCTGGCGGATTTACCCAGAGCCGGTTGATGCTTTGACATTACAGGCCTCTTCGCAGGTTTACCGGCGAAGAGGCCTGTCGAGGCGATGCAGTTTCAAGGGGCTATCTGGTGCAATTGCCCCAAGCGGCTGCGGGTACGCATCAGGTCGGCAAGCGGCCCGCCCAGGCTTTCTTCCAGTGGCCGTTTACCTATCACCACCACCTGCCGATCCTGGTCATACAACACATCCACCAGGTTGACGAAACGCTGCTGAGCCGCCAGCGAGCACTCCGCCAGGTCACCCAGCCCGTCGATGATCCATTCATCGTATTGCGCCGCCAGCACCAGGTAGTCAATGACCGCCGTGGCCTTCTCGCACAAGTCATCGAAGCCAAGCACCACCCGCCGGCCATCGATGGCCAGCGCACGCAGCGGGCGCTTGTTCACTTCCAGCATCACCGGCTGTTCGTTCGGCACGTTCAGCGCCTGGCGCTGCGCTGCATTCCCCGGCCAGACATAATGGCCCTGGGTAAAACGTTGATGCTCACGGTTGGCCGGCAAGCTGCGAAAGTCGGTGTCGCCGTCCACTTCGAGCACTTGCATCGAGCTGTTGATCAGGCGGATTACCGGGAGGAAGCGCTCGTGGTACAGCGGGTTGGGCAACAACCCTTCGGGCGCGTAGTTGGACGTCACCAGCAGGAACACGCCGCGTGCGAACAGGGCGTTGAACAGGCGTGTCAGCAGCATGGCATCGCCGATGTCATGCACGTGGAATTCGTCGAAGCACAGCACTTGGCAGCCACCCACCAGCTCGTCGAGGGTTGCGCCCAGCGCATCGTCCAGCGCCCGGTGGTGGTGCATGCCTCGGTGGAGGCGAGCAAAGAAGTCATGAAAATGCAGGCGGCGCTTGGCCTCGACCGATACCGCCTGGAAGAAACCGTCCAGCAGCCAGCTCTTGCCGCGTCCCACCGACCCGTAGAGGTACAGGCTGCGTGGCTGCCCTTGTTCCAGCAGTGCCAGTTGTTCGGCCATGCAGTGGATCACCCGTCGCTGGCCGTCACTAAGCTGATAACCCCGGCTTCGGGCTTTGTCCTCGAACCAATCGAGCAGTTCGCTCTCGTTGGCGGCAGTGCCGCGCAGGCGCTGGCCAAGCTGGCGCAATGGGGCAGGGATCCAGGCAGACAAAAGCAACGCTCCTTGGGCGATGGCGGGTCAGCGTGCAGCTTGCCCGAGGGCGGCCATTTTGACTAATACAGAAAGTGACCGGCAATGATCACTTCATGCGATACGTCTGGCCGCGCACCTGCATTGCCTAGGCTTTGCGCTCCAGCTGGCGCTCGATCATGTACTTCACCGCCAGGCGGCGCTCCTTGAGGTGGCGCAGGTCTTCGTCAACGAAGTTGCCGGCCGAGATCGACTCGGCAGCCAGCACCTGGTTGTCGATGTCCATGTACTCGTCCAGCAGGCGGTCCAGCGCCTTGTCCTGCTGGCGGCGCTGCTGGACGATTTCGCGCGGGTAGTGCAGGTCCTGGTAGAGGTCGTGGGAGACAGGCATGAGGTCCTCCTTGGTCGATGCAGTGGGCTCATCTGATTGGAAGGAAGGAATGCGATTCTGTTGAAGCGAAGCGGGAGGAAAGCGACGGATGGTCGATGGGCCAACGCCGAAATGACTAACCCGCTGTTTTTTAGCAATTTTTTTTCATCAGGGGGTTCACAGACCGAAAGTTTGTTGTTAAAGTGCCGCGCATTCCAAGACAACAACCCAGTTGTCACTCAGTTGGAATTGTCAGAGCAGCAAACACTGCATCCGATACAGGGGCGTCGCCAAGCGGTAAGGCAGCAGGTTTTGATCCTGCCATGCGTTGGTTCGAATCCAGCCGCCCCTGCCATTTTCCAGTTTCAAACGTCTATAACCCGGTGCTTCGAAAGATGAGCGCTGGGTTTTGTCGTTTCCGTATTCAATTTCGTAATGCGATGCCTGTAGAAGCGGCCTTGTGTCGCGATGGGCCGCTCCTGCACGGGTTTTGCGTCGTCTCAAGTTACCCGGCAATGCCCAGCATTTCGTTCAGTACCCTGGCCAGTTCATCGGCCTGCACCGGCTTCTGAATCACCAGGCTGCCCGGCAGCTCCAGCCCCTGCAGCTCGGCATACCCAGTAAGGAACACCACGGGCAGGCGCGGGTACCGCTCACGCGCCGCCAGCGCCAGTTGCGCACCGTTGAACTCGGGCATGGCGAAATCCGTCAGCAGCAGGTCGATCTCGTCATCCAGCAATGCCAATGCTTGCTCGCCGCTGTGCGCCTGGCGCACCTGATAGCCGTACTGGCGCAATACATCGCCAAGCATGTCGCGCACCAGGTGGTCATCGTCCACCAGCAGCACCGTGCGGTTACGGCCGCTCTCGCTGCTCGACTGGCTGAGCACCGCTGCGGCAGGTTCGTCCACCACTTCCTCCTTTACTGCGGGCAGGTACACCGCCACTTCGGTGCCGCGCCCCGGTGTGGTATCGATGCGCACGCCACCCCCGGACTGCTTGGCGAAGCCGAACACCTGGGCCAGGCCCAGGCCCGAACCTTTGCCGATGTCCTTGGTGGTGAAGAACGGCTCGAACACCTTGGCCAACACGTCGTCGCTCATGCCGCAGCCGGTATCGCGGATGCTCAGCATCACGTACTCGCCGGGGTCCGGGTCTTCTGGGCGATGCGGGCGCCCGTTGATACGGGTGTTACGGGTGGTAAGGGTCAGCTGTCCACCCTCGGGCATGGCATCGCGGGCATTGATCGCCAGGTTGAGGATGATCATCTCGGTCTGGGTCGGGTCGGTCATTGCCTGCCACAGGGCCTGGTCCAGGTCCAGGCGCACCGAGACGTTGCCACCCAGGGTACGGCGCAGCAGCTCTTCCAGGCCGGCCAAGGTGCGGTTTAGGTTAAGCGCTACCGGCTCCAGACGCTGGCGACGGGAGAAAGCCAGCAACTGCGAGGTCAGCTTGGCGCCACGCTCGCCCGCTTCGCGGATATGCGTGAGGCGTGTGCGGGCCTTGTCCAGGTCGGCCTTGGCCAGGTCACGCTCAAGAAAGCTTGCACCGGTGAGGATCACCGTGAGCAAGTTGTTGAAGTCATGGGCCACGCCTGCGGTCAGTTGGCCAACCGCCTCCAGCCTCTGCATCTGTTGCAAGGCAGCCTCGATGCGCTCGCGTTCGTTGATCTGCTCGCGCAGGCGGGCGTTGGCTTCAGCCAGGCCCAGGGCGGCTTCACGTTCGCTGGTGATGTCGCGTGCCACCACGTACAGCAGGGTGTCTTCCGGCACCACCACCCACGACAGCCAGCGCTGCTGGCCGCCGGCATGCAGGATGCGGCCGACAAAGCGGGCGCTGGTGCGGCCATGGGCGAGGGCGGCCAGTTCGGTGAGTAGCAGTTCCTGATCGGGCTCGGGCAGCAGGTGCAGCAGGGACGACTGGCTCAGGCGCTCGCGGGAGAAACCCAGGCTGGCCTCCCACGCGGGGTTCAGCGCGACCGGGGTCAGGTCCTTGTTCAGTACGGCCAGCAAGTCTTGCGACAGCTCCCAGGCGCGATCGCGTTCGCGCGTGCGTCGCTCGACCCGTTCACCGAGCATCTCGTTCAGCTGGCGCAGTGCCTGGGTGGCCAGGCGTTGCGTGTGGATGTCCTGCAGCACACCGGAAAAACGCACGCATTGGCCGTCGACGAACTGGCTCTGGCCACTGCTGAGCAACCAGCGCGGCTCCTGGCCATCGACTGGCGCGATACGAAACTCCACCCGGTACTGGCCACCGCTTTCGGGGCGCATGGCATATTCCACCGCGTCACGCACCATTGCCAGGTCATCGGGGTAGATGCCACCGAAGAACACCTCAAGGCTCATTTCGGTGCTGGTAGGCAGGCCGAACAACGTCTTGCAGCGGTCATCCCAAACCAGCAGGCCTTCCTGCGGGCGCAGGTCCCAAGTGCCCATGCCGGCAGCGTCGATGGCGATCCAAGCACGCGCCTCAACGTCGGCCAATGCTTCTTCGGCGCGGCGCCGGCGCTGGCGCTCCTGTACTTCGGTCAGCGCCCTGCGCACGGCCTTGGGCAGCAGTGGCAGGTTTTTTTTCAGCACATAGTCGGTGGCGCCCAGGCGGATCATTTCCACCGCGTGTTCTTCGCCGTAAATACCGGACAGGAAGATGAACGGGATGTCCGGTGCCAGGCGCTGGGCGATGGCCAGCACCTCGGTGCCGGACGAGCCTGGCAGCACACAGTCGCACAGGATCAGGTCGTAGTGGGCTTCGCGCAGGGCATGTTCGACGCCCGCATGGTCGAACACCAGCTGTGATTGCACTTGCAACCCGCTGCGTTCCAGGCGCAACAGGGTAAGCTCGGCATCCATCGAGCTGTCTTCGACCATCAGTAGTTTCAACGGCGTTTGTTGCATCGTTGCGGCGGCCTCAGTTACTACCGCGACGGTTTAGCCGCAGTGAGCCGGGTGGTGGTTCGTTGAGCACGGCCCAGAATACCCCGAGGTCCGAGATGGCGGCGACGAATTCCTTGAATTCCACTGGCTTGACCACATAGGCGTTCACCCCCAGCTCATAGGCGCGCAGCAGGTCGGGTTCTTCGCGCGAGGAGGTCAACATCACGGTGGGTATGCTGCGCAGTTCGGCGGTGGCGCGCACAGCCTTGAGCACTTCCAGGCCATCGACCTTGGGCAGTTTCAGGTCCAGTAACAGCACGGCAGGGTTGCCGTCATCGCGCTCGGCATAGGCGTTGCGGCGTAGCAGGTAGTCGAGCGCGTCGGCACCGTCGCGCAGCACGATGACCTCGTTGGCCAATTGGCTGCGCTCCAGGGCCAGCAGGGTCAGTTCCAGGTCCCGGGGGTTGTCTTCGACCAGCAGGATGGGCTTGAGCATGATGGTAGCGATGCCTCAGGTAGCAGTGTTTCGGGGTAGGGTGAAGTGGAAGCTGGCGCCTTGCTCGATCTGGCCAGTGGCCCAGACCCGGCCATCATGGCGCTCGATGATACGGCGCACGCTCGCCAGGCCAATCCCTGTGCCTTCGAAGTCTTCCATGCGGTGCAGGCGCTGGAATACGCCGAACAGCTTGTTGGCATAGGCCATGTCGAAGCCCACGCCATTGTCGCGGATGCAGACCTCGGTTTCGCCAGGGTGCTGTACGGCACTGATCCCGATGCGGGCAGGGTTACGCCCGCGCGTGTACTTGATGGCATTGGCGATAAGGTTGTGCAATGCCATGTTGATGAACGCCGGGTCGCCGATCACCTTGGGCAGCGGGGCGATGTCCCAAACGATTGCGCGGCCTTCGTAATCTGGGGTCAATTCGCTGCGAATGGCCTCGACCAGTGCGTTGAGGTCGACGTCGGACAAGCGCAAGGCCGAGCGGCCCATCTGCGAGAAGTTGAGCAGGTTGTCGACCAGGCTGCCGGCAAAGTGCGCCGCTTCGCTGATGTGCTGCAAAAAGCGTTTGCCGCGCTCGCTCAGGCCTTGGCCTTCGATTTCGCCAAGCAGCTCGGTATAGCCGGCGATGTGCCGTAGGGGCGCGCGCAAGTCATGGGAAACACTGTAGGAGAACGCCTCGAGCTCTTTGTTCGAGCGGCGCAACTCGCCCGCCAGTTGCGCCAGCTCTTCGGCCTTGCGCAGGACGATGCCCAGCACCGCGGTGCGCAGTTCCATCACGCCCTCGATCACCAGCGGGTCCCAGGGCTCGCAATAGCCGCGCAGTTCTTCCTGCCAGCGTTCAAAACTGTGTCGTGGGTGGAGGTTGCCCTGTGGCCCCACCTGCTTGGTCGGCTGGCCGGCCCAGTTTACCGTACGCACTTGCTCGGGGCGGAACCACAGCAGGTAGTGCGAGTGGAGTTGCGAGATGGCCACCGCCAGCACACCACCGGCATGGGTTGCCAGTTCGGGCAGGTCTGTGATGTCGCGGCGCAGGTTGTCACTTTGGAACACGCTGTCTTCGCCACGCTGGCCAAGCCAGTGCACCAGCGCGGTCACCTGGGCTTCGGGTGGGGTCTGGCCGATCAGGTCACAGCGTTCGGCCGAGATTACCGCCGCACCTTGGGCACCGGCAAAGGCCAACAAAACCTGGGGCAGTTCGCGCAGGCCGTCGCTGACGCTGTCGTGGTCAGCCATGGACGAGATCATGCGCACGATGTGTTGACGCAGTGCCAGCAACTTGCGCGTGCTGGCATGGGCCTCGCGGGACTCGATCTGCAACGACAGCACGCTGGCCAGCAGCTCGCAGGCTGTGCGGGTACGCAAGTCCACCGGGCGTGGCTGATGGTGGTGGCACGACACCAGCCCCCACAGCTCGCCATCGACCACGATCGACAGCGACATCGAGGCCAGCGTGCCCATGTTGCGCATGTACTGCAGGTGTATCGGCGACACGCTGCGCAGTGCAGCGAAGCTCATGTCCAGTGCCTTGCCGGTGCGAGGGTTGGCGGCCGGTAACAGGGGGGAGGACTGATAGTTGGCATCCTCGATCACGCGGATGCGGTTGATCCGGTACAGCTCGCGCGCCTGGCGCGGGATGTCCGCGGCCGGGAAACACAGGCCCAGATAGCTGGGGTAGCCAGGGTCGGCCACCTCCGCCAGCACCTGACCGTTGCCATCGGCATCGAACCGGTACGCCTTGACCCGCCCAAAGCCGGTGATGCGTTTGAGCTGCACCACCGTTTGTTGCAGCAGATCCTCAAGGCTTGTGGCCAGTTGCAGGCTACCGACGAAGTTGCGCACCAATGGGTAGTAGTCGCCTTGCCCGGCCAGCTCCGGTGGCAGGCGCGGGGGTTCGAACTCGGCAATCAGTACTTCGTCGTGACAGTGGGCCAGCAAGTGCAGCGGCTCACTGTGGGGCGCGCCTTGGCGCAAGCGCACGTCGCCGATGTGAAAGGGGAAAATTTCATCTTCGGGCAGCCGTGCGAGGTGCGCGTGCAGGTCGAAACCGTCGCTGACCAGATTGGCGAAGGGGCAACCGATCAGCTCCTGGGCCGGCAAGCCCAGCCAGTGCTCGACGTTTTCACTGGCCTGCAGCACGCGCAGGTCGGTGGCGTCCAGTACCAGCAGAAAGCCATGAGGCTGGATGCTGCTCGGCAGGTGGATCGGTTCTTGGGCACAGCGCTCCATGGCGTCTGCCAGCGTGTTGTCTGCAGTCATCGATGAAAGCGCTCCTGTCATGTCCGTCCATGTATGGCATAGGTGCCTGGGGCAGGATGAGACTGGTTCACCCTAACAGAATCCCGGCACATTTACCGGCTCTCGCCATTGGAGGCACGCCGGTGCCCTGGGGTTCTGTGCCGTTCAGGCTTTTTTTGATGGGGCGCTATCGCTTTATCGCTAATACAAAAAAATGGCTTGATGCCACCACGGTTGCGCTGCCTCGCTGCTACGCTCAAACCAAGACGTTTCGACAAGGATAACAAGGTGACGGAGCGCTATCTGGCCGCGCTGTTGGGCCTGTTGTTCAGCGGCAGTACCGTGGCAGCGGATTTTCTCGTGGAAGTGCGGGTACTGGTGCAGCGTGGCTGCATGCTGGTCAACCAGACACGCGACGCGGGAGCCCAAGCCCTGGGGAGGATCGACCTGGGTGTGTCGGCACGCCTCGATGGCCCTGGCGCGCCCTTGAGCGGGGTACTGCTGAGCCAGCGCCCACCGCGACTTGAGTGCAACCCTGGCACCCCCTACCAGGTACGCGTCGATGGCGGCCAGCATGGTGGCGTCGGCGAATTGCGCTACCTGGCCAGCAGCGACCGCGCGGCCCGGCCCATTCCTTATCGCTTGTACCGCGATGCTGCCTGGCGCGAGCCTCTGGCGGTGGGGGTGGCCCAGTCGGCGCGGGTGCCGGACAGTGGCTCGGTTGAGCTGCCTCTGTACGCACGTATCGACAAACTGGCCTGGGTACCGAATGCAGGGCTGTATGCCGACCTGCTCAAAGTCACAGTCACCTGGTAGGGACGCCACCATGCACAAGGACGCCATGCCATGAACCGCACTTCGATCCTGTTGCTTACCCTCGGCCCGCTGCTGGTACCTGGTGGTGAGGCGCATGGCAGCACCACAGGTTTCATCCAGGCGCGGCTGGTGATCAGCGCGGCCTGCCAGATCAGCAGCAACGAGACACAACCGGCCGTGCTGGGCAACCCGGGGGTGCTGGATTTTGGCGAGCGCGGCCCGAGCTGGGACCAGCCACTGCGCAGCCGGGTGGACGAAGTGGGCGGCGAGGGTAGCCTGCAGATCAGTTGCACGCCCGAAGTCCGGGCTTTCAATGTGCGCATCAATGGTGGCCTGAATGGCGACGACGGTATACGGCGTCTGAGCAATGGCCGTGAACTGATCCCTTATCAGCTGGCAGTCGACCCTGGCGGCAACAGCCGCTACGGCATCGGCCAGGCGCGCGCCTTCACCATTCGCAGCAGCCAGCAAGTGCCGATTCCCATCTACGGCGTGGTAGTGGCGCAGCCGCGCGCGCTGCCCGCCGGGCTTTACCGCGACACCCTCAGAGTGACCCTGGACTGGTAACCACGCAAGGAGACTCCGATGCGAACGAACCTTTCATGCTGCATGCTCGCAGGCCTTGGCCTGGCACTGGCTTCCCAGGCCCAGGCCGCCACGGTGACCGGGAACATCACCTCGACGCTGACCCTGATTGCCGCGTGCCAGGTCAACGGCAGTTCGGGCACTTCGGGGTTGAACTTCGGCGCTCTGAACTTTGGCACTCAGGATGCCCTGTTCACCACTGCCAATGCCCAGGTGCTGGGTGGTGGGGGCGGTGCCATGAGCATCCTGTGCTCGGCGGGTACGGCGCCTGCCATCAAAGTGCGCGCAGGGCTACATGACGGCCAGTCGAGCGGTGGCACGCGTGCGCTCGCCGATGGCGCTGGCAACTTCGTGCCGTACGACCTCTATACCGACTCCGGCCGTACGACGTTGCTGGCCATTGACGGCACCATCACCCTGCCAACCAGTACTGGCGCGGCCCAGACCGTCAACCTTTACGGCAAGGCCGTGGGCAAGGCGGGCCTGCCCGCAGGGGTCTACAGCGACACGATTTCGGTCGAGCTGTCGTTCTGAACCATGCGCGGTTGGCTGGCAAGTGGCCTGAGCGGAATCGGCATGCTGTTGGCGGCCCCGCTGGGGGCGGTGACCACCAGTACATTCACGGTGACGGCGCAGATTGTCGCCGGTTGCCTGGTGGTGGGGGGTGTCACCAGCTACGGCACGCTCGATTATGGCTCGCAGTCCGCGCTGTCCACGGGCTTGCTCAGCACGTCGTTGGGTGGCTCTACCGTGACCTTCCAGTGCACGCCAGGCGTGGCCATGAGCATGAGCCTGGATGGTGGGCAGAACAGTGCCAGCGGCACACGCAACCTGAAACGATCGAACGGCACGCAAGTGCTGGCCTACCAGTTGTACCGGGACGCGGCCTACAGCCAGAGCCTGGGAATCGGCCAGAGCGTGGCCGTGAGCTATGCCGACCCGACGGCGATCAAGCTGCCGGTGTACGGGCGGGTTCAGCTGACCGGCACGCTGCCGGCAGGGACCTACACCGATGTGGTGCAAGTGACGGTGACCTGGTGAACACCAGCGCCACCAACGACAAGTGTCTAAGGAGAGCTGCATGCGGGTAGGCGCGAAGTGGGCGCGAGGATTGATCGGGTTGTGGTGGCTGGCAAGCTTGCCAGCCGGGGCGGCCACCTCGGTGTTGATCTGGCCGATCGACCCGGTGCTGGAGGCCGACCAGAAGGCGGGCGCCCTGTGGCTGGAAAACCGCGGTACTGCGCCGGCCAACTTGCAGGTGCGGGTATTCGCCTGGCGCCAGGGTGATTACCAGGAACAGTTCCAGGCGCAGCGTGAAATCATCGGCAGCCCGCCGGTCGCCAACATTGCCCCAGGGCAGAAGCAGCTGATTCGCCTGACCCGTACGGGCTCATCACCCGCCGGCCAGGAGCAGGCCTACCGCATCATCATCGACGAGATCCCGCCCGCCATCCCGGTCGATAAAGCCGACCCCGGCGCTACCGCGGCCATTCGTTTGCAAATGCGTTATTCGGTGCCGCTGTTCGTCTATGGCGAAGGGCTGTGGGGCAAGGCCGACCCTGACGGCAAGCGCAATGCCGAGGGTGTGGGCAAGCCGCAGCTCAGCTGGCGCCCGGTTACCGTGCAGGGCAAGCCTTACGTTGAACTGCGCAACACTGGCCCCGTGCATGCGCGCTTGACCGATGTAGTGGTGCAGCAAGGCAGCCAGAGCAAACCACTGGCCGAGGGGCTGCTGGGCTATGTGCTGCCGGGCGCCAGCATGCGCTGGCCTGCTCCCGAGGCGTCCAGCAGCGGTAGCGTGCTCAAGGGCAGGGTCAATGGGCAGGGTACGGCGGACGCTATTCGCCAAGGCCAATGAGCCAGCAAATGAATGCAGTGCAGGGGTCAGGGAGTACCCGGCAATGGTCGGAAACCGTGTGTGAAAAAGCTTTCGGCGACGACTCGCCGTTGGTGCCTGGGGCTGGTCATGGTCAGCCCAGGGCTGGCGTTGGCCGACGACCTGCCCCCACCGCCCACGGAGATGTCCGCCATCGCCGAAGCCACCCTGTACCTCGACCTGGTAGTGAACCAGATGCCCAGGGCTGAACTGGTCCCGGTGCAGCAGCGGGCCGGGCAGCTGTACCTGGACAGCGACATCTTGCGGTCAGCCGGTATTTCGTTGCCTGGCAGCCCCCAGGGCGAGGTGGCCCTGGAAAGCATCGCGGGGTTGCATGCCGACTACGACAGCCAGAACCAGCGCCTGCTGCTGCAGGTGCCGCCGGCCTGGTTGCCAGACCAGCAAGTGGGTGACCGCAACCTGTACCCGGCCAGTGATGCGCGCAGCAGTTTCGGCGCTTTGTTCAACTACGACCTGTACCTCAATGACACCGATGAAGGCGGTACCTACCTGGCCGCCTGGAACGAGCTGCGCCTGTTTGACAGCTGGGGCACTTTCTCCAGTACCGGGCAGTGGCGCCAGTCATTCAACGGCGCACAGGCGGATGATACGCGCCAAGGCTTCATGCGTTATGACACTACTTGGCGCTTCACTGACGAGCAGCGTCTGCTGTCTTATGAAGCCGGTGACTTCGTGACTGGCGCTTTGCCCTGGAGCAGCTCGGTGCGGGTGGGCGGCGTGCAGCTGTCGCGTGACTTCGCTGCGCGCCCCGACCTGGTCACTTACCCGTTACCGGCGTTCGCAGGCGAAGCGGCGGTGCCGACGTCGCTCGACCTGTTCATAAACGGTTTCAAGTCCAGCACTACCGAGCTGCAGCCAGGCCCGTACACCCTGACCAACGTGCCGTTCATCAACGGCGCCGGGGAGGCGGTGGTGGTCACCACCGATGCGCTTGGCCGGCAGGTGTCGACGACCTTGCCGTTCTATGTCACCAGCAGCCTGCTGCAGAAGGGCCTGACGGACTACTCGGTGGCCGCCGGCAGCCTGCGCCGTGATTACGGCGTGCGCGATTTCAGCTATGGGCCGGGTGTGGCCTCGGGCAGCCTGCGCTATGGGCTCAGTGACTTCTTCACCCTCGAAACCCACGCCGAAACTGCCGAGTCGCTGATGCTGGGCGGGCTGGGTGGCAACATGCGGCTGGGCAACTTCGGCGTGCTCAATGCCGCCCTGGCGCAAAGCCAGTTCGATGGCGAGAAGGGCCACCAGGTCGCCCTTGGGTACCAGTACAACAGCCAGCGCATCGGCTTCAGTTACCAGCGCCTGCAACGCCATGGTGACTATGCCGACCTGACCCGGGTCGACCTTCCGGACATGCAGTTGAGCAAGCGCAGCGAACAGGTCACCCTCAGCCTGAACCTGAACGAGTACGGCAGCATTGGCGCCGGCTACTTCGATGTACGCGCCGGTGACGGCACGCGTACCCGGCTGATCAACCTGAGCTACAGCAAGCCGCTGTGGGGCAGCAGCAGCGTGTACTTGTCGGCCAACCGCGAAGTGGGTGACAGCCAGTGGGCGGTGCAGGCGCAGTTGGTGATTCCGTTCGACCTGCACGGCACCCTGGCGCTGGGCATGGAGCGAAGTAAAGAAGGCGAGACACTGCAGCGGGTCAACTACAGCCACGCGGTGCCAGCGGGTGTCGGCGTTGGTTACAACCTGGGCTATGCCGCAGGCAGCGACCGGGATGCCTATCGCCAGGCCGACGTCACTTGGCGCCTGCAATCGGTGCAGTTGCAGGCGGGTGTGTATGGCAGTAGCGGTGAAATGACCCGTTGGGCTGACGCCAGTGGTTCTCTGGTGTGGATGGATGCCGGGGTGTTCGCAGCCAACCGCATCGATGATGCCTTCGTAGTTGTCAGTACCGCGGGCTACGCCGATGTGCCGGTGCGCTACGAAAACCAGGACGTTGGCCGCACCGATGCCAAGGGGCACTTGCTGGTGCCGTACAGCAGCGGTTACTACCGTGGCAAGTACGAAATCGACCCCATGGACCTGCCGCCGGATGTGCTGGCGCCAGACGTGGAGCAGCGTGTGGCGGTAAGACGGGGCAGCGGTTACTTGCTGGAGTTCCCGCTCAAGCGGGTCATGGCGGCCAGCGTCGAGCTGGTGGATGGCGACCAGCAGGTGCTCAAATTGGGTAGCCGTGTGACCCACACAGAAAGTGGCGGCCAGGCGGTGGTGGGTTGGGACGGGTTGGTGTACCTGGAGAACTTGTCGCCGCATAACCGCTTGCAGGTGGAAATTGAAGGCGGCGGGCATTGCGAGGTGGCATTCGACCTGCCTGAGTCACAAGGCTCGGTGCCCTTGATTGGCCCGCTGGTGTGCCGATGAATGCCTGGGTGCGTGGTCTGTGGGCGAGCGTGCTGCTGTTGCCGACGGGTACGGCCTGGGCGGTTTGTTCGTCGGTAGCCACGTTGCCGGCGGCGTTTGGCAGCCTCAATTCAACGCAGGTTCGCACCACGGTACAGACGGCTTCCACCCTTAACTCCGGTTTGCAGTGCACCGGCTCGCTACTCACCTTGCTCAGCAGCAATGATCATTTCTACGCAACCATCACGCCCGCCTCGGGCGGGCTGGTCGGCCCGACAGGCGATGTCATCTCTTACACACTGTATGCCGACAACAGCACCAACTACCCGATCACCCGCGGTCTGGCCTACGACTTCGCTCGCAACGGTATCATCGACCTGCTAGGGCTGCTCGGCGGCACCACGCCCAAAGCGGTGCCTATCTACATGCGTACCCAGATTGGCAGCAATGTCGCGGCAGGGGTGTACCAAGAGAATCTGACCGTGGCCTGGAGCTGGAACTATTGTTCGGGGATTGGCGCGTTAGGGATATGCCTTGGGCGTGACATCGGTTCAGGTAGCCAGACCTTGAACGTGAGCCTGACGGTGACCAACGACTGCCAGATCACCACCCCCAACATCAGCTTCGCCAGTGCGCCGGTGGTGGCAGGGTTCGGCACCGTGAGCCAGGGTATAAACGTGTCGTGCACCAAGGGCAGCAGCTACACGGTGGGGCTGGATGACGGGCAGAACGTGTCCGCTGGGCGGCGGCGGATGAAGTCGGCGGCCAACAACTACCTGGCCTATGACATTTTCAAAAGTGCTGGGACGGTGCGCTGGGGCGCGACCGGGGCTGCCAGGCGCTCCAGCACCGATGCCGACGTCAACCCCGGTGTGGGGACTGGTACGGGTAGCCAGGTGTTCAACTACAACGCCAAGGTCTATACCGACCAGGCGACACCGCCGGCAGCGACCTATACCGACAGTGTGATACTGGATGTGCAGTTCTGATGCAGCTCTGACGGAGCCTGATGCCTGCCGCTGACACGGCCCCTGTAGGGCCGCGTCAGCCTTGGCTCAGCGCAAATCGCCCACCATTTTTGCCAGGGTCTCCAGCACCGCCCCGGCCAGGGCCTTCGAGCGTGCCCCCGACCAGCCGGTTACCGCATCGGGCGCGTCGTCATGGTCCTTGAATGGCATCTCCAGCGTTAGCGACAGGCAGTCATGTGCCATGCCCACGGCATTGCAGGCCAGCGTCGTATTCGCCTGGCCAGGCTCGTCGCGTGTATAGCCGTGCACGGTCTGAAAGTCGCGGGTCACGCTGCACAAGGTATTGCGAAACTGCGCTTCGAGTTTTTCCAGTCGCGGGGTGTAGCCTGGGTTGCCCTCGCACGCGGCGGTGAACACGTGCGGAATCTCTTCGTCACCATGCACGTCGATGAACGCGTCCACGCCGTACTGCTTCATCTGCGCCTGAGCAAAGAACACCTCTGGGCTCAGTTCGATGCTGGCGTCCTGCCAGGCGCGGTTGAGGTCCTTGCCCTTGAAGTTGGTACGCAGGTGGCCGAGGAAGGCGCCGTCGGGGTTCATGTTGGGGATCAGGTAAAGGTCAGCCTTGGCCAGCAATTGCTTAACCACTGCATCGTTGGCCTGCAGGCGGTCGATCACGCCTTCCATGAACCATTCGGCCATGTGCTCGCCTGGGTGTTGCTGGGCAATCAGCCACAGCTTGCGCTTGCCATCTGCACCGTCACCGGCGCGCAGCAGCGGGATATCGCGGCCTTGGACACTGCGGCCGCTGGCCAGCAACTCGACCCCCGGCAGTTGCCGTGCACGTTCGATCAGCTGGTTGTGTCGGGCGCGAGAGAAGGGCTCGAAGTAGGCGAACCAGATATGTTCCTGTTCAGCCTTTACCTCGAACGACAGCGCCGTACCGTCGAACCGGCTGGGCACGCGGAACCAGCTCTGCTGGTCGTAGCTGGCCACCGCGTTGTAGCCGCTCCACGCGTTCTTGTACGAGGAGCCAGACGCGTTGTCGAGGCTGAAGCGATGCACCTGCCCCGGGGTGAGCCCGCTGACCTTGAAATGGAACCATTGGTAGTGGCCGCTGTGGGTGTCCGGGCGGATGGCCAGGTGTACCTGGGCCGGGTTGCTGGCATCCAGCACCTGGATGTTGCCGGAATCGAAGTCGCAGTCGATCTGCAGGGGGGACAGCGTCACGGTCATGTGCCGGGCTCCTTTGCGGGTATTGTTGTAAGGGTACTGTACACGGCTTGGCAGGGTTGTTGCGTCTGTTTGCATGACATGGCGGTATCGGAATGTGACGGGACAAGTTCGTGCGCGCTTTTGTCGGGCAGGCTGTGATCGAGCTGCCGCGGCCAGCGTTGGTCAGATAAGTATCTATATTTTTTGCATATTAGCTTAGCTCTAAAATCAATTTCATTTATCTGGTTTTGCCCGTTACATTCAGCGTTCTCTTACCTGCAAGGAACTGCGGATGTCCATTCGATCTCGCCTGCTGCTGTTCGCAGCCGCTACGCTGCTGACCACCCAGGCTTTCGCCAGCGAACGCCTGACCCTGCGCATCGGCGACCAGAAAGGAAACATGCGTGCCCAGCTGGAGGCGGCCGATGCCTTGCGCGACTTGCCTTACGATATCCGTTGGGCCGAATTCCCCGCAGCCGCCCCCCTGGCCGAGGCACTGAACGCCGGGGCGATCGATGCCGGCATCATCGGTGACGCACCATTGCTGTTCGTGCTGGCCTCCGGGGCGCCGGTCAAGGCCATTGCCGTGGACAAGTCCGACCCCTACGGCACAGCGCTGCTGGTGCGCCCCGATGCAGCCTTGCAAAGCGCCGCCGAGCTCAAGGGCAAGCGCATCGCCACCGGCCGCGGCTCTATTGGCCATCACCTGGCGCTGAAGGCACTGGATCAGGTCGGCCTTAGCGAAAAAGACGTGGAGTTCCGCTTTCTCGGCCCGGTCGACGCCAAGATCGCCCTGGCCAACGGCTCGGTGGATGCCTGGTCAACCTGGGAGCCTTACACCGCTCTGGCCGAGCTGAGCGGCCAGGGCAGGGTGCTGGTCAACGGCCGTGGGCTGTCCAGCGGCAACAGTTTCCTGGCCGCTACCGACAAGGCGCTGGACGACCCGGCTCGGCACGCTGCACTGCAGGATTACCTGGCCCGCCTGGCGGGTGCCCAGGTGTGGGCCTACCAACACCTGGACAGCTACTCGAAAACCCTGGCGGCGATCATTGGTTTCCCGGAGGGCGCCGCGCGGCTGCAGTTTGAACGCCGTCAGTTGCACTGGCAGGTCATCGACGCCAAGACCATCAGTGAACAACAGGAAACCGCCGACTTCTACCACGCCCACGGCCTTATGAATCAGCGCCTGGACGTTGGCCCGACCTTCGCCACTGGCTTTACCGTGCCCGCCACTGACTCACTGGCCCAACATTGACCTGGAGACACCCCATGCTGCACCGCAAACGCCTGCGCCACCTGGCCCTGGGCCTGCTGCTCGGTGGCCTGCTGCCGTCGCTTGCCAGCGCCGAGCAGACTTTGCGCATCGGTTACCAGAAATCCTCCACCCTGCTGACCTTGCTCAAGGCACGCGGCACGCTGGAGCAGCGCCTGCAAGCCGAAGGCATTCGCGTCAGCTGGCATGAGTTCCCCAGTGGTTTGCCGTTGCTGGAGGCACTGAACCTGGGCAATGTCGACCTGTCGGCGGACGTGGCCGATACAGTGCCGGTGTTCACCCAGGCAGCCGGCGCCAAGCTCACCTATTTTGCCCGTGAGGCACCGTCCCCTTCGGCCCAGGCCATCCTGGTTCCGGCCGACTCGCCGCTCAGGACACTGGCCGATCTCAAGGGCAAGCGCGTGGCGGTGACCAAGGCGGCGGGTAGCCACTACCTGTTGATCCAGGCCCTGGCCAAGGCCGGCTTGAGTTTCAAGGACATCACCCCGGCGTACCTGATCCCTGCCGATGGCCGCGCGGCCTTCGAGAATGGCAAGGTTGATGCCTGGGTCACCTGGGACCCTTACGTGGCCAGTGCCCAGCGTCAGCAGAATGCACGCATTCTGGCCGATGGCAGCGAGCTGGCGAGTTACCAGCGTTACTATCTGGCCGGCAGCGACTACGCCACGGCGCACCCTGAAGTGCTTCAGCAGGTGTATCAGGCGCTGCGCGAGATCGGTACCTGGACCAAGGCCAACCCTGCCGCGGCGGCCCGGGTGCTGGGACCGTTGTGGGGCAACCTGGACAGCGCCACGGTGCAGCAGGCCAATGGCCGGCGCAGCTATGACGTGCAGCCGGTGCAACTGGACAACCTGGGTGAGCAGCAGCGTATTGCCGATGCCTTCTACCGTGAAGGGCTGCTGCCCAAACCGGTGGATGCGCGGGCGGTGACTGTGTTCGAGCCCCAGGCTGTTGACTGAGGATGGCTTTATAGCCTGCAGGCTATTTGAAGAACTGGCTCGGCGTGGTGCCGAACTGGCGCTTGAACATGCTGGCGAAGGCACTGGGGCTGTCATACCCCAGTGCGCCCGCCACATCGATGATCCGCTCGCCCAGGGCAATCCGTTCCAGCGCCTGCATCAGTCGCGCCTGTTGGCGCCACTGGCCGAAGGTCATGCCGGTTTCCTTGCGGAATAACCGTTGGATGGTCTTTTCGTCCACCCCCAGATACAGGCCCCAGTCGGCTACGGTGGCATTATCGTCGGGCCGTTCATGCAACGCCGAGCAGATCACCCGCAAGCGTTTGTCGCTGGGCTGCGACAGCTTCAGCGGCAAGGTGGGCAGTACGCAGATTTCGTCGAGGATCAGGCGCATCACCCGGGCTTCGCGCGAGTCCTCGGCAAACGGCGCGGTAAAGCCCACCGAGGCCTTGATCAGCTCACTGAGCAGCGGCGAAATGCTGATGGCCTTGCTCTGCAGGGGCAGGCCCGCCGCCGCGTCGGTGCGCACGAACACGCTGCGCATTTTCACATCACCGACACAGCGGATGGCGTGCACCTGGCCGCAAGGCATCCATACACCGCGGCTGGGCGGCACAGTCCAGCATTCGTTGCCGGACTCGACGATCATCAGGCCTTTGATGGCATAGATCAGTTGATGCTTGGCATGGTGATGGGGCTCGATGAACCAGTCGCTCGGGTAGTCCGTCGCGCGGCTACCCACTTCCCAGGTCCACCCATCGACCTCCACCAGCAATTCACGCTGCGGCTTTACCATCGTGTCCTCGTCTAGATGCAGCCTGGCAGCGCCACTTTAGCAGCAACGGCTGGGCCGGGCTTGTGAGCGGGTAGCCGGCAGCAGTGCGGTGGCCAGCCCCAGCAGCGGCAGGAAGGCGATGGCCTGGTACACCCACTCGATGCCATACCGGTCGGCCAGCTCGCCGAGGCCGGCGGCACCGATACCGCTGATGCCGAACATCAGCCCGAACATCACTCCCGAGACCATGCCGACCCGGCCTGGCACTGCCTCCTGGGCATACACCACCAGCGCTGCGAAAGCCGAGGACATCACCAGGCCGATGGCCACTGCCAGTACCGCTGTCCAGGCCAGGTTGGCATGGGGCAGGGCGAGTGCGAAGGGCGCCACGCCGAGGAACGAGACCCAGATCACTGCCTTGCGCCCGATACGGTCACCCACCGGGCCGCCGGCAAAGGTGCCCAGCGCCACGGCTGCGAGGAACACGAACAGGTACAGTTGGCTGTGTTGCACGCTCAGGCCGAAATGCTCGATGAGGTAGAAGGTGAAGAAGTTGGTGAACGAAGCGATGTAGACGAACTTGGCGAACATCAGCACGGCGATTACCACCACCGCGCGCCACATGGCGTTGCGCGACAACCCGGGCGCCTGCTGGCTGGCGAAGGTCTTGAGCCGGGCCTGGCCGTGACGCACGCTCCAGCCGGTCACCCGCAGCAGCACCATTACCGCCAGCGCGGCTGCGAGCATGAACCAGGCAATGGCTGGCTGGCCGTGCGGAATGACGACGGCGGCGGTGAGCAGCGGGCCGAGGGCCGAGCCGGTATTGCCGCCGACCTGAAAGGCGGATTGCGCGGTGCCGAAGCGCCCGCCGGAGGCCATCCTGGCCACCCTCGAGGCTTCGGGGTGGAAGGTCGCCGAGCCCACGCCGACCACGGCGGCCGCCACCAGCAGCATTTCATAGCTGCCGGCAAAGGCGAGCAGGGCGATGCCCACCAGTGTCACCAACATGCCGGCCGGCAGCAGGTAGGGTTGTGGGTGCTTGTCGGTGAACATGCCGACCCAAGGTTGCAGCAGCGAGGCGGTCACCTGGTAGATCAAGGCGATCCAGCCGATCTGGGCGAAGCTCAGCGCGAAATCGCTTTTCAGCATCGGGTAGATCGACGGCAGTACGGCCTGGATCAAGTCGTTGAGCAAGTGGGCGAATGCGGCGGCACCGACGATACGGACCGCGAAGCCCTGAGGCTGGTCGGCAGGCGTGGCGGTGGCCATGGAGGCGGTAGAGGTTGTCATGGGCAAGGTTCTTCTGTGGCAAGGGAGCAAGGCATTGCCGCCGCAGGTTAGCCAGTGCCTGGGTTGCCTGTCTCACGCCGAACAGGCAGCCACTGCCGCGTTTCGGGCATCCGTGCGGCATCCGTGCCCGTAAGGCCTTTTTACCGTTCGTGCCTTGCCATCCAGCGCAGCAACGCAGCGATCGGTACGCTGCGGTGAGCCTCGTGCCGGTAGGGCTCACCCTCGGCGGTATAGCGTTCGCGATAGCGGCTGAGGACCAGATTGCGGCCATCGGCAGACACCCGGGCCTCCAGTTCGTGCAGCAACAGCGGTTGCCGGGCGGCACCCTCCAGGCGCCGGAACAGCAGCATGGCGGCGTGGGCATCATTCATGGCCGGGTACCTGCGGGCACTTGGCTTGCCACGTACCAGGTTCGCCTGCCTTGCCTTGCGCCACCAGGTTACTGCGCTGTTGCGCGGTGTAATCGCGCATTGCCAGGTAGTAATCGGGCCAGGTGTGCAGCAAGTCGGTCACCGGTAGCGCGGCAGCGCGGCCGTCCACGACGTGCCCGGCAGTGGCCACGGTAGTGAGTGTATCGACTGTATCGCTGTGATCGCCGAACGGGTCCACCGCCATGCTCAAGACCGTGCCGGTGGCGTCACGCAGATTGTGCGAGCCCAGCAGCGGCAGCTCGACGATGGGGCCATTGCCGATGCCCCAAACGCCGAAGGTCTGGCCGAAGTCCGAGCGGTGTTGGCTCAGCCCCATCTTGCCGGACACATCGACCAACCCCGCCACACCGAGCGTGGTGTTGAAGATGAAGCGGGTAAGGCTGGTCATCGCCCGTTCGCCATTGCCTTGCAGCAGGTCGTTGGCGAACACCTTGGGCTCCCCGAAGTTACTGGCGAAGTTGTGCACGCCCTGCTGGGCAAAATCTGGCAGCGCAGTGTAGCCCCGGGCGACAGGGGTCAGCAGGTAGTCATCGACCGTGCGATTGAAGGCAAACACCACGCGGTTTGCGGGCTCCGCCGGGTCACTGACCTGATAGGCAACAGGGCCGCAGGCCATGCTGGCCGGGGCGCGCTGGCTGCAGCCTGCGGCCATGAGCAGCGACAATGCCAGCGCGGCAGAGCGCGCGGAGCGGGAGGTGGAGGATGAACGGGACATAGGTGCATTCCTGGCAAGAACTGGCGGCGATGCTGCCCGGTTTTTCTTGCCTGGGAATGTCTGGATTGTCTCTGCTCGGACACATTGTTACAGGGTTGAAATATATGACGGCCGCGTGGCGATGGCCGTAAAGTACCGCTTGGTTACTTTGTTTGCGGTGCTTTTTTGTGAGCCATTTGCTGATAGTCGACGATGATGTCGAGGTGCTCGACCTGTTACAGAAGTTTCTTCGCCAGCATGGCTACGAGGTAGATGTGGCCTGTGATGGCAATGCGCTCTGGCAGGCGCTTGAGCGGCGCGTGCCGGACCTGGTCATCCTCGATGTGATGTTGCCTGGTGACAGTGGCCTGGTGCTGTGCCAGCGGCTGCTGGCCGATTACAAGGTGGCGGTGATCATGCTGACCGCCATGGGTGAGCTGAGTGACCGGGTGGTGGGCCTGGAGCTGGGGGCGGACGACTACCTGACCAAACCGTTTGCCGCCCGTGAACTGCTGGCACGGGTGAGGGCAGTGCTGCGCAGGGCCGGCGAGGGGGCGGGAGGTGCAACCAGCCATGCCTCGGCCCTCGAATTTGCCGGCTGGCAACTGGATGTGGTGCGGCGCGAGCTGCGCTCGCCGGAAAACGTCATGATTCCCTTGTCCAACGGTGAATTCGAGCTGTTGCTGGTGTTTGCCGAACATCCGCGCCGGGTGCTCAGCCGCCAGCAGTTGCTGGACCTGGCCCGTGGCGAAGCCTACGACGCCTATGACCGCAGCGTTGACGTGCAAGTGAGCCGGTTGCGCCGCAAGCTTGAAACCGACAGCGGCAATGAGCCGTTGATCCGCACCCTGCGCAACGTCGGCTACCTGTTCACACCCGTGGTCGCCAGGCGATGAGCCTGTTCGCCCGGCTGCGCCAGGCTGTGCCGCAGCCAAGAATCACCATTGCCCGCTGGATTGCCCTGACCACCTTGACGGCGATGTTGTTCCTGCTGCTACTCAAGATGCTGTTCAGCCTGCTGCTGAGCGTGTGGGCGCAACCGCCACTGCTGGAGAGTGGCGTGATCGAGAAAGTAGCAGCGGTGACTCGCATCCTCGATGCCGCGCCCGCAGCGCAGCGCAGCAATATTGCCGGCGCGGCGGGCGACGGTTCTTACTCCGTGCGCTGGCTGCAACGCCATGACGAAGCGGGCGTCCCGGTGTTGGTCGATGCCGAGTTCCGCGAGGGCACGCCTATTCTGCGCGCCTTGCTCAAGCGGCCGGATGCCAGGGTTGAGGCATTCGAGCCTTCCGACATGCCGGAATACGCCCCTGAGCGTGGCTATGCCCTGATGGTCGAGTTGAGCGACAAGTCCTGGGTGCTGTTTCGCGCTACCAGCCGAAGTTGGGGCCTGGATGAACTGCCGCGCAACCTGATCATCCTCGGCTTGATGCTGGCGTCCAGTTTTGCCGTCGCGTTCTTGGCAACGCGCTTTCTGGCCAAACCCTTGGAGCGTTTTACCGAAGGGGCGCGCAGGTTTGGCAAGGACTTCAACGCCCCACCCATCCCGGTGGTCGGCCCGCACGACCTGCGCCAGGCCATTCTGGCGTTCAATGCCACCCAGGCGCAGCTCAGGCATTACCTCAACGACCGTACCCAGATGCTGGCGGCCATCTCTCACGACCTGCGTGCACCGCTGACGCGCATGCGTTTGCGTGCCGAGTTCATCGAGGATGCCCAACTGCAGGCCAAGTTGTTCAAGGACGTCGATGAAATGCAGGCAATGGTCGACGCCGCATTGGCGTTCTTCCGTGATGATGCTCGGCTGGAGCCCACCACGGCATTCGACCTAGGCGAACTGCTGTTGACCGTGGTGGATGATTTCAAGGATGCGGGCGTAGAAGTTGGCCTCAGCGGGCCACGCCGCTGCGTGTACACCGGCAGGCCGGTGGGTATCAAACGGGTGCTGGTCAACCTGATCGACAATGCCGCGAAGTACGGGTGCGAGCCAACGGTGATGTTGATGGTAACCGCCAGGCAGATAGAAATAACCGTGCAGGATCGCGGACCGGGCATCGCGCCCGAACTGCATGAGCAGGTATTCGCGCCGTTTTACCGGATCGAAGGCTCACGCAACCGCGACACTGGCGGTGTGGGGCTGGGCCTGCCCGCCGCACGGGCCATCGTGCTGGAGCAAGGCGGCAGCCTGACATTGAGCAACCGCCCCGATGGCGGTCTGCAAGCCAAGGTCACACTGCCGCTGGGGTGATCAGAGGCCCAGTTCGCTCAGTCCGGGGTGGTCATCCGGGCGCCGCCCCAAAGGCCAGTGGAACTTGCGCTCGGCTTCGCTGATGGGGTGCTCGTTGATGCTCGAATGGCGGTTGCACATCAGGCCGTCGTCGGCAAACTCCCAGTTTTCGTTGCCATACGCGCGGAACCACTGGCCGCTATCGTCGTGGTACTCGTAGGCATAGCGCACGGCAATGCGGTTGCCGGTGAATGCCCACAGTTCCTTGATCAGGCGGTATTCCAGTTCATGGTTCCACTTGCGGGTCAGAAACGCCTCGACCTCGGCACGGCCACGGGGGAACTCGACGCGATTACGCCAGACCGTGTCGGGGGTGTAGGCGAGCGCGACCTTGGCTGGGTCGCGGCCATTCCAGCCATCTTCGGCAAGGCGAACCTTTTCGATGGCACTTTCCTGGGTGAAGGGGGGAACGGGGGGGTGGGGCATCAGGGTAACTCCCAAGGGTTGAAGGGGCACGTAGGAGCGTAGTGGTTCAACGCCGTGGCGAGAATGCCTGGGCTGGGGACTTCATAATTTCGCCAGGTGCAACGGTGATGTAGGTGCACAGCTCTTTCCCGAAGCCATTGCATTGGCGTGATGGTTTGGGCTTGGCTAGGGTCTTTGGATTGACCCATGAGGCGTTGAACATGAACAGGACGTCATTTGCAGCGGTAGGGCTGCTGATCATGAGTCTGGCTGCAAACGCCGAGGATGGCGAGCGTGAAGGAGATTACTGGTACGTGCAGACCAGCGCCTACACCAAGCACTGGAGCCATGACCCGGATCACAACAACCACCAGGAGCTGGTCGGCATCGAACGAGTCTATACGGATGGTTTGCTGGGGGGCGCGGCAACGTTCAAGAACTCGTTCTACCAGCGTTCGTACTATGCCTACCTGGGCAAGGTCTGGGAAAACGACCGTTATCCCGTGTACGTGAAGTTGAGCGGGGGGCTGATAGAAGGCTACAAGGGTGAGTACGACGACAAGATCCCGTTGAACCATTTTGGTATTGCGCCGGTGATCATTCCGTCGTTTGGCGTGCACTGGGGGCCGCTGGGGGCGGAATTCGTGGTGCTGGGGGCAGCGGCGGGGATGGTCAATGTGGGGGTGCGCTTTTGACTGGCCAGCCACTGCCAGCAACTGGTCAGCGCAAAACCCACAGGGCGAGCACCCGCGTGGTGCTCCCCCCCGTGCTGTCGTCAGTCCCAGATCGGCGCCAGTCCGTCAGGGCTGACTTCGCGTCCATTACGCTCGAGGGTGGCGATTCGTGCCATGTCGTCGGCGTCCAGCTTCAGGTCGCGGGCTAGCAGGTTGCTGGCCAGGTTCTCACGCTTGGTCGACGATGGGATCACGGCGTAGCCCAGTTGCAGTGCCCAGGCGAGGGCTACTTGGGCGACGGTGGCTTTGTGCTTGGCGGCGATCTCGGCCAGGGCCGGGTCTTTCAGCACTTTGCCGTAGGCCAGGGTCATGTAAGAGGTCACGGTGATGCCCTGTTCCTTCAGGAACGCGGTCAGCTTTCTGTTCTGCAGGTATGGGCTGAGTTCGATCTGGTTGGTGGCGATTTCGCCTTTGCCGACTACTTCAATCGCCTGGCGGGTGAGTTCGATGTTGAAGTTGGAGACACCGATCTGGCGGGTCAGGCCTAGTTTCTTGGCGTCGGCCAAGGCCGTCATGTATTCGGTAAGTTCAACGCCGTTGCCCGGCGCTGGCCAGTGGATCAGCAGCAGGTCGACGTAGTCGGTGCGCAGTTTTTCCAGGCTTTCGCGCAGGCTGGGTATCAGCTTGTCGGCGGCGTAGTTGTCGACCCAGATCTTGGTGGTGATGAACAGCTCGCTGCGCGGTACACCGCTTTCGGCGATAGCCTGGCCAACATCGGCTTCGTTCTTGTAGATCTGTGCGGTGTCGATGACGCGGTAGCCCAGCGCCAGTGCCGATTTGACCGAATCGATGACGGCTTGGCCGGTCAGGCGGAAGGTACCGAGGCCGAATGAAGGAACGCTCATGGGGTTACTCCTGGAAAGTTGGGGAAGTTCGTGTGATGGCCAGTGTGCAGGTTTGGCAGGCAGTGAATAAGCGGCCGCTGCGTCAAAGTCATTTGATCGGGAGGCACGAATCGCCCGTCAAGCTGTGTCTCCATTACATAAGTATGGCCTGAACAGGTCGATAACTTGGTCAGCTACCGCTTTTATCAAGCGGACACACTGCCGATGGCTACTTCTGTAATACCTGCTGACTCCATCGATGCGCTGATTGCCAGCCGACTGCCAGGTTGGCTCAAAGGTGCTTCAGCCGAACACCTGGCTTTATTGCGTGTGGCGTTGCTGCGTCAACAAAAAGCCCAGGACGCCCTCAACGCCCGGCTGCAAGCCATCAGCCCCCTGGAAACCTTTGCCGAGTCGTTGCTTGCAAGCGCGCTCGCGGAGCACTCGATCACGCAGCTAGACCTGCGCTTGGCCCAGGTCACCCTGGTGACCCGGCGACTGAACCCGCCGATAGCGCCCTCCTTGCCACTGTATTGGTCGCAAATTGTCAGCACCCAGGTGCTTCTTTCAGCGGCGCTGCATAACTTTCACGAAAATGAAACGCAGCCTGGCTGGTTCGCTACAGGGTCACAGTTGGTCGATGCGAGTGGGCAGGTGCTACCGCTGAGCGTGAAGGCATTCGTCGAGCTCTGCCGACGGCTCGATATCGGGCGGCAGTATCAAAACCACTTGAAATTGCACCTTGAAGGCGAGGTGATCACCGAAGCCATGGAGGAGGCGTCAAGCGCCAACCTGGACGCTGCGGCCATCCTCGCCAGGACCAAGGGTGAGATCGACGAGCAGACGTATCAACGTATTGCTCGCATTGTGAACGCAGCACCTTTGTCGCCCGCCGACAATACTGTGTTGAAGTGCCATACCTTGAGGCTGCTGGGCAAGCAGGTCATTGGTGCACTTGTGATCGAAGTGCGTCAGCACGCTGAACTACTAGGGGTTATCGCGTGGTTTCCCGAGGACCCCTATGCCCCGGTGAGCGGGTATGCAACCTGGGAGCTGCTGTACACGGCGCTTGGCGTACGTTTGCGCAGCGAAGCGTATCGCAAGTACTTCCAGCGTTTTATCGCAGAGCGTGATCGGGTCGCCTTCCATACGGCCCTGAACTTGCAGCTCACGCAAGACGATACAGGTTCACCGCTTGAGCTGGATGGCCGCTGCTTTGTGGTCGAGGGGGGCGTGTTCGTCGCACTGCGCAAAGCCCGTCTCCACAAAATACTGGATGACGCTCGGGTTTTGGCGGTGTCGACAGAGGATGAGGATATCGCCGACCGCCACGCACGCTTACAAGGTTATCTGAACTTGGGGCTTAGCATTGCAGGCCTGGCCGCGCTGTTCGTGCCGGTGTTGGGTCAGGCCTTGCTTGGGCTGACGGCAGTGCAATTGGCGGACGAGGTGTACGAAGGCTACCAGGATTGGCAACTGGGCGACCGCAACGCCGCATTGGGGCACCTGTTCAACGTGGCCGAGACGGTGGCGCTGGGGGCGGTGACGGCCGCCGGCACGGCGGCACTCGGCAAGCTGGCCCAGCGAGTGGCACGCGTAGATGCCATGGTGCCGGTGAGTTTGGAGGATGGCCAGTTACGCTTGTGCGATCCAGCGCTGTCGGCGTATCAGCATGATGGCGTCAATTTGATCGTTGGGCAGGCGGCCACTGAAAATGGCCGAACGCTGAGGCGCCTGCACGATGCTACCTATGAGGTAAGCGAACACAGCGATGGCACATTGCGTATTCATCACCCCACGCGGCCGGGGGCCTATGTACCAGCTCTTGAACACAATGGTGCCGGAGGATGGGTGCATGAGTTTGAGCAGCCGCAGTGCTGGCAGGACGCCGCTTACATGGTGCGCCGCCTTGCCAGCCGCACGGCCCAAGTGTCCGACGAGGCGGCGTCTGTTGCGCTACAGGTCACCGGTTTCGATGCAGATTGCCTGCGCCGTTTGTTACTGGAAAATGCGCCACCCCCGGCACGCTTGCTCGACGCCCTTGAGCGTCAGCAATTGCACCATGATTACCCGGCATTACGGGGTGGTGCTTTCGAGGAATTGTTCAATGAGCGGCAGGTCAATCCGCAGGCAGCGGACCACCTATTGATGCGGAACTTCCCGAGCCTTTCCCACCGCTGCGCATGGGAAATCGTTGAAGGGGCAAATAGCGACGAACTGGAAAGCCTGACCAGCGCAGGGCGGGTACCGTTGGCTTTGGCGGAGCGGGCGCGCTGGGCGGTGCGCGACAGCCGGATAGACCGTGCCTGCGCAGGTTTGCGCCAGGCCTCTGCCGCAAATGACGACAGCGCAAGGCTCGCGCGGGGGCTGATCGATGCCATCGCACCCTGGCCGGCTGGGGTCGAGGTTGAACTGCCTACCGCTGACCAGGGTGGGTTATTGCAAGCGTTAATGCGGCAGCTGGACAGCCGCCAGCTACAACTGCTCGGCGGTAGCCAAATGACGGAAAGCGCGCTGGGCGAGCGGCTTGGGCGTGAAGCGCTTGCTGACCGTGAAGCGGCGGCCCGTTTGATTGGGCTGGCCCAGGTGGGGCAGGGTATACGCCCTCCTGTGCGTTTATACGATGGGCGTTTGGGCTATCCGCTCAGCGGCCACCTGTCGGGGACGCGCCAGGCACTAAAGCGCACGTTGAATCACGTGTACCCGCTAATGAGCAACGAACAATTGGAGGCGTATCTGCAAGACCTGGCTCAACGGGGGATTGACCCGTGGAACCATGTCAGCCAGCTGTTACGGGCCAAGTTTAGTCTCAAGCAGGCATTGCAAAGCTGGCGGAATGAAACGGGGCTGAACATTATTCGCCGGTTGCGTCGCATCAAGGTTGCCAGGCGCATTATGGCGAGTTGGCAGCGCATGAACCCTGGGGAGTTGACGGGTGATTATCACCTGACGATCGCGGGTGACAGAGTGGGTGACTTGCCGTCCTTGCCCGAGAACGTGGCTTTTGACCATATCACGCACCTGACCCTACGTGATATGCGGATGGCGGCCCTTGACGCGGGTTTCCTTGCTCGCTTTAGCAAGGTGCGTAACCTGGATTTGCGTGGCAACCAGCTTACACGCCTTCCTGCAGGTATCGAGCAACTGGCCGAATTGAGGAACCTACGCCTTGGTGGCAATCGGATCGTTCTTTCCAGCGACGATAATCTTCGCTTGAGCCAGCTTGTGGGGCTGCGCCGTCTGGAGCTCAACGGCAACCCTGTGGGCCTGCTGCCACCCTTGACATCATTCCCCTTGCTGCGCCGTTTGTCCTTGCGCAACACAGGGCTGGGCAACTTGCCAGCTGAATTGGCCAGGCACGGAAATCTGGAGTTGCTGGACATGCGTGGCAACCAGATCCAGACGTTGCCTGAAGCGCTGTCCATGTTGCCGCTACGTTTGCTAGGGGGGCTGGAGCTGCACGACAATCCACTCTCGGATGAAACCCTCCAACGCTTGCAATTGGCCAGGGCCGCAGCGGGGGCATCTGAGCGTAGGCAAGCGACTCACCTATCGATTGACGCCAGCGACGCAACCCCATGGTTGTCAGGGTTTACTGCGGCACAACGCGAAGTTCGATTGGCGCGTTGGAACCTGTTGCGCCAAGAGGACGGGGCGAGTGATCTGTTCCAATTTATCGCTGATTTGCAGGATTTGCGTGAATACCACGCACGCCCCCGTGACCTTCAAGCGCGCGTGTGGCATATCCTCGAAGCGTGCGAGCAGCACGCCGAAGTGCGTGCCAGCCTTTTCGAGCAAGCTAGCCGGCCGCGCAGTTGCAGTGACGAGTTGCTGCTGACGCTGAGCGAGCTGGAGGTTGGCGCGATGGCCTCCAGGGCTGCATCGGCCAGTAGTGGTTTGCAAAGGGAGCGGGCGCTGGTGATGCTGGGGCGTTCGTTGTCTCGTCTGGACAAGGTAAACGCGATAGCGGCACGGCATATCGCCCACTATTACTCGGACGATCCCGTCGAAGTTTACCTGGCCTATCGTGTCAAACTGGCTGAAAGCCTCGACCTCCCGGCGCAGCCTGAACATATGGCGTACGAGAGTGTAAGCGGGGTTAGCCATAAAGACCTGGAGTCGGCCCGCAGCGAGGTACTGCGGGAGGAGACGCCACAATCCTTGGCTCAAGCGCTTGCCGATCGATCCTTTTGGCAAGATTACTTAAGCAGTCACCAATCGGCGCGTTTCAGCCGCATGAACGAGCCGTTCCAGCAGCGGCTGGATACATTGCTCGAGCAATCGGAAGCGCTAAGCGATCATGACTACCTCATGCAAACCGAGCAGATCAGTGCAGAGCGTGAGGCAGCGCAACGCCAGCTTTTTCTTGAGTTGAGCCGCGAGGCCATTGAGCGCCAGGGCCTATGAACGAAACAGCCCGCTGAAAGGCGGGCTGTTCGCTGGGGCTGGACGATCAGCGGCGGCGGAACAGCGGCAGCGGCTCGTCAGTGGCGGCCTGGTAGGTCACCGAGAAGTCTTTCAGGCTTTGCAGCGCGTCTTCCGGGTCCTTGTCGGCACGGATGGCGAACGCATCGAAGCCGCAACGGGCCATGAAGAACAGCTGGTCACGCAGCACATCGCCGATGGCGCGCAGCTCGCCCTTGAACTTGTAGCGGTCACGCAGCAGGCGCGCATTGGAGTAGCTGCGCCCGTCGGTGAATGCCGGGAAGTTCAGGGCGATGACCTGGAAGTGCTGCACGTCTTCGCCGATCTCTTCCGCTTCCTGGTCGCTGTCCAGCCACACACCCAGCCCGCCATCGCGGGCCTTGAGCACGTGGGCATGGTCGCGCCACATCTGCAGCGGAACGATGTAGTCGTCGCAGTTGGTCAGCTCGTCAAAGGACGTTTCCTTGGGCAGCAGGTGCCAGGTTTCGTCGACGATCTGGTTGTTCTTAATGATTCGCTGCATAGACGCGTTCCTTGAAGGGGTCGATGCCAATACGCTGGTAGGTGTCGATGAAACGCTCTTCCTCGGTACGTTGTTCGACGTACACGGCGATCAGCTTCTCGATCACATCGGCCATGGCATCCTGGGCGAAGGACGGGCCGAGGATCTTGCCCAGGCTCGCGCCACGCGCGGCATTGCCGCCCAGCGACACCTGGTAGAACTCCTCACCCTTCTTGTCCACACCGAGGATGCCGATGTGGCCCACGTGGTGGTGGCCGCAGGCGTTCATGCAGCCGGAGATGTTCAGGTCGATTTCGCCGATGTCGAACAAGTAGTCCAGGTCGTCGAAGCGGCGCTGGATGGATTCGGCGATCGGGATCGACTTGGCGTTGGCCAGCGAGCAGTAGTCACCGCCTGGGCAGCAGATGATGTCGGTCAGCAGGCCGATGTTCGGGGTAGCGAAGCCGCCCTCGCGCAGCTCCAGCCACAGCGCGTGCAACTGGCGCTGCTCGACGTCGGCGAGGATGATGTTCTGCTCGTGCGAGGTACGCAGGAAGCCGAAGCTGTAGCGCTCGGCCAGGTCGGCCACGGCGTCCAGCTGCTTGTCGGTCAGGTCGCCAGGGGCAACGCCGGTGGGCTTGAGCGACAGGGTCACGGCCACATAGCCAGGGCGCTTGTGGGCGCGGGTGTTGCGCGAGCGCCAGCGGGCGAAACCTGGGTATTCGGCGTCCTGGGCGGCGTAGTCGACATTGTCGAGGGCCAGGTACTGCGGGTCGACGAAATGGCGCGACACACGCTGCACTTCATCTTCGGTCAAGGTGGTGCTGCCGCCACGCAGGTGGACCATTTCGGCCTCGACCTTTTCGGCGAACACTTCCGGCGTAAGGGCCTTGACCAGGATCTTGATCCGCGCCTTGTACTTGTTGTCACGGCGCCCGTAACGGTTGTACACGCGCAGGATGGCGTCCAGGTAGCTGATCAGGTCCTGCCACGGCAGGAACTCGTTGATGAACGAGCCCACCACTGGGGTACGGCCCAGGCCACCGCCGACCAGCACACGGAAGCCCAGCTCGCCGGCAGCGTTGCGCACAGGCTCCAGGCCGATGTCGTGCACTTCGATGGCGGCGCGGTCTTCCTGCGAGCCGTTGATGGCGATCTTGAACTTGCGCGGCAGGTAGGCGAATTCCGGGTGGAAGGTGGTCCACTGGCGGACGATTTCGCACCATGGGCGCGGGTCGATGATTTCGTCTGCGGCCACACCGGCGAACTGGTCGGTGGTGGTGTTACGCAGGCAGTTGCCGCTGGTCTGGATCGCGTGCATCTGCACGGTGGCCAGCTCGGCGAGGATGTCCGGGATGTCTTCCAGCGCCGGCCAGTTGTACTGCACGTTCTGGCGGGTGGAAATGTGGGCATAGCCCTTGTCGTAGTCGCGAGCGATCTTGGCCAGGGTGCGGACCTGGGTGGCGTTCAGCTGGCCGTACGGCACGGCGACACGCAGCATCGGCGCGAAACGTTGGATATAAAGGCCGTTCTGCAGGCGCAGAGGGCGGAATTCTTCTTCGCTCAGCTCACCGGCCAGGTAGCGGCGGGTCTGATCACGGAACTGCTTGACGCGGTCCTCGATGATCCGCTGATCGTACTCGTCGTATACGTACATAAAAGTCCTGTCTCAGGCATGCAGCTATTCGCGCGCACGGCCGCGCACTCCGGTACGGAGCCGGGGAACGATATCAGGTTGCAGTTATGCGCTAAAGTGATGTTTTTGCATATGAAAAGAACCAAATGGACTATGTGAGACTGACTGCCATTTGTGCGCTGAGCGTAGCCAGGCGTTTATAATCCGGCGTTTGCTTCGCAGAGATGTGACCCCATGCTCAAGGCCCTGTGCCAAAGCTTGTGTCTTGCCCTGCCACTGACGGCAAGTGCGCAGCCGGCTTCGGTGGTGTTCCTCAACCCTGGGCTGTCCACCGAGACGTTCTGGACCAGCTATACCCGCTTCATGCAGGCCGCCGCGGATGAGCTGGGCATGACCCTGCGGGTGGAGTACAGCGAGCGCCGCGCCGACCTGGCGCTGAGCCAGGCCCGGGCAATTCTGGGTGGGGCGCAGCGGCCGGACTACCTGGTGCTGGTCAACGAGCAGTACGTGGCACCGGAAATCCTGCGCCTGTCACGTGGCACGGGTGTGAAGCTGCTGTTGGTCAACAATGGCCTGACCGCCAGCCAGGTCCGCAGCATCGAGGCCCAGCCCGACAAGTACGCCGAGCCACTGGGGACCTTGATGAGTAACGACGAGCAGGCGGGCTTCCAAATGCTGCACCAGATGGTCGCACAGTTGCCTCGCGACAGCTTTCCGGTGGACCTGGTGGCCTTTGCCGGGGTCAAGACCACCCCGGCCTCGCAGTTGCGTGAGGAGGGCATGCGCCGTGCGCTGGCCGACTTCCCCCAGGTGCGCCTGCGTCAGGTGGTGTACGGCGGTTGGAACCGCCAGCGCGCCTATGAACAGGCCCAGCAGTTGCTGGAGCGCTACCCGGCCACCCGGCTGGTGTGGTCGGCCAATGACGAGATGGCCTTTGGTGCCATGCAGGCGTTCGAGGAAGCTGGACACACACCGGGGCGCGACGTGCTGTTCGGCGCCGTCAACAGTTCGCCCGAGGCCTTGCGGGCGCGTATCGATGGGCGCCTGAGCGTGCTGATGGGTGGGCATTTCACCCTGGGCGGTTGGGCGATGGTTATGCTGCACGATGACGCCCAAGGGCTGGCGTTGAACCGCGACGGGCTGCGCGAGCACAGTGCCCCGGTATTGCAGGCGATCGATCAGGCCAAAGCCAAGCGCTGGCTGAAACTGCTGGAACGGGACGATTACGGCGTCGATTTCCAGCGGTACAGCGCTGAAGGGCGGCCGCCGGGCTACCGCTACCCATTTCTTACGTCACCGGTCGAATATTGAAAGACCCTGCTTGAGTGAAGGGCATTGCTCGTCTTAACTGCTGGTGGTGAAGTGCATTCCCATAACCACTACAAGAGGCAATGCAATGGGAAACTCAACCAAGGTCCGCAAAGCTGACAGCAGCGTCGATGCCTGGGCGATCCTCTGCCTGATCGTTTTGGTGGTGGTCACTGCCGTGTATTGGGTCAGCCACCAGTAGACTTGTCTTCTAGACCGTGATGCAGCAAGCGCGCCTGCGGGGACGGAATCCCCGCAGGCGTTTTCACTTCTAACGGGTGGTAAGGTGCAGGGCCAGTTGCACCAGGCCGATCAATACCGCGATGAACACCAGGGTGAACAATGTCCCCAGCGCAATGAAATGGCTGGCCTTGCCGTGGGTGAAGTCGCGGGCGCGGTTCTTGCCGCTTTGCACGCCAAAGGCGGCGGCGAGGATGCTGTGCAGCATCTGCCAGAAGGTCGGGGGTTTGCCCTGGCTGGAATCGTCCATGTTGGCTCCTGGGAAATCAGAGGCAATCAGGGACAGTGTAGGCAATGAAAAAGGAACTGCCTGGACTGGCCTCTTCGCGGGCAAGCCCACTCCTACAAGTACTGCACACGTTTCAAAAACGGTGCGGCCCCTGTGGGAGCGGGCTTGCCCGCGAAGAGGCCAGCGCGGCCTTAGCTGTCGTACCCGAGGTTTGGCGCCAACCAGCGCTCGCTGACGCTCACATCCTGGCCTTTGCGCGCGCTGTAGCGCTCGATCTGGTCCTTGTCGACCTTGCCCACGGCAAAATACTGCGCCTGTGGGTGGGCGAAGTACCAGCCGCTGACCGCTGCCGCGGGGAACATTGCGAAGTGTTCGGTGAGGAACACGCCGCTTGGCCCGGTTTCACCAATGGCAGTGCCATCGAGCAAACGGAACAAGGTCTCCTTCTCGGTGTGGTCCGGGCAGGCCGGGTAGCCCGGGGCAGGCCGGATACCGCTGTACTGTTCCTTGATCAGCGCCTCGTTGTCCAGGTGCTCGTCGCGGGCATAACCCCAGTGCTCTTTACGTACCTGCTCGTGCAGCCACTCGGCACAGGCTTCGGCCAGGCGGTCGGCCAGGGCCTTGACCATGATCGAGCTGTAGTCGTCGCCCTTGTCCTGGTAGGCCTTGGCCACTTCCTCGGCACCGATGCCGGCGGTGGTGATGAAGCCACCCACATAGTCGGTGACGCCGCTGGCTTTTGGCGCGACGAAGTCGGCCAGCGACCAGTTGGGCTTGCCGTCCGGCTTGATGGTCTGCTGGCGCAGGTGGTGCAGGGTGGCCAGCGTCTGGCCGTCCTCGCCGTACACTTCGATGTCGTCATCGGCCACCTGGTTGGCCGGCCAGAAGCCGAACACCGCGCGGGCGCTGATCAGCTTCTCGTCGATCAGCTTGTCGAGCATCTCGCGGGCATCCTGGTAAAGCGCGGTGGCCGCCTCGCCGACCACTTCGTCGGTGAGGATACGCGGGAACTTGCCGGCCAGGTCCCAGGAAATGAAGAACGGGGTCCAGTCGATGTATTCAGCCAGGGTGCGCAAGTCGATGTTTTCCAGCACCTTGACGCCGGTGAAGGTGGGCTCTACCGGCTGGTAGCCGGCCCAGTCGTACTGCGGTTTGGCGGCGATGGCCTGGGTGTAGCTGAGGCGTTCGGTGCGGGCGCTGCGGTTGGCGGTGCGCTCGCGCACGTCCACGTATTCCAGGCGGGTTTTTTCGACGAAGCCCGGCTTGAGCTCTTTGGACAGCAGTTGGGTCGCCACGCCGACCGCGCGCGAGGCGTCGGTGACGTAGATGACCGCGTCGTTGCTGTACTTGGGCTCGATCTTCACCGCAGTGTGCGCCTTGGAGGTGGTGGCGCCGCCAATCATCAGCGGTAGCTCGAAGCCCTGGCGCTGCATTTCGCGGGCGACATGGACCATTTCGTCCAGCGACGGGGTGATCAGGCCAGACAAACCGATGATGTCGCACTTCTCGTCGCGAGCGGTTTGCAGAATCTTCTCGGCCGGCACCATCACGCCAAGGTCGACGATGTCGTAGCCGTTGCAGCCCAGCACCACGCCGACGATGTTCTTGCCGATGTCGTGCACGTCGCCTTTGACCGTGGCCATCAGAATCTTGCCCTTGGCTTCGGGCTTGTCGCCTTTTTCGGCCTCGATGAACGGGATCAGGTGCGCCACCGCCTGCTTCATCACGCGAGCTGACTTGACCACTTGGGGCAGGAACATCTTGCCTGCGCCGAACAGGTCGCCGACCACGTTCATGCCGCTCATCAGCGGGCCTTCGATGACCTCGATCGGGCGTGCGCATTGCTGGCGGCACTCTTCGGTGTCCTCGACGATGTGCGCGGTGATGCCCTTGACCAAGGCATGCTCCAGGCGTTTGTCGACCGGCAGCGAACGCCAGGCTTCGTTCTCGACTTCCTTGGTGGCGCCGCCGCCTTTGTAGTCGTCGGCGATGGCCAGCAGTGCATCGGTGCCTTCCGGCGTGCGGTTAAGCACCACGTCCTCGACTTTTTCGCGCAGCTCGGCCGGGATCTCGTCGTAGATCTCCAATTGGCCGGCGTTGACGATACCCATGGTCAGGCCGTTGCGGATGGCGTGGAACAAGAACACCGAGTGAATCGCCTCGCGCACCGGGTTGTTGCCGCGGAACGAGAACGACACGTTGGACACCCCGCCCGAGCTCAGCGCATGAGGCAGGTGGTCACGGATGTAGGCACAGGCCTCGATGAAGTCGACGGCATAGTTGTTGTGCTCTTCGATACCGGTGGCGACGGCGAAGATGTTCGGGTCGAAGATGATGTCTTCCTGCGGGAAGCCCACTTCGTTGACCAGGATGTCGTAGCTGCGCTTGCAGATTTCCTTCTTGCGCGCAGCGGTGTCGGCCTGGCCGACCTCGTCGAATGCCATCACCACCACGGCAGCGCCGTAGCGCTTGCACAGGCGTGCGTGGTGCTTGAACTGCTCGACACCTTCCTTCATGGAAATGGAGTTGACGATGCCCTTGCCCTGGATGCACTTGAGGCCCGCTTCGATCACGTCCCACTTGGAGGAGTCGATCATGATCGGTACGCGCGAGATATCCGGCTCGCCAGCGATCATGTTGAGGAAGCGGACCATGGCGGCCTGGGAATCGAGCATCCCTTCGTCCATGTTGATGTCGATCACCTGGGCGCCGGCTTCGACCTGCTGCAGGGCGACTTCCAGGGCTTCGGTGTAGTTCTCTTCTCGGATCAGCCGGGCGAACTTGGCGGAGCCGGTGATGTTGGTGCGCTCGCCCACGTTGACGAACAACGACTGGCGGTCGATGGTGAACGGTTCCAGGCCCGACAGGCGGCAGGCCTTGGCGATTTCCGGGATCTCGCGCGGCTTGTACTTGGCCACGGCTTCGGCGATGGCCTGGATGTGCCCCGGGGTGGTGCCGCAGCAACCGCCGATGATGTTGAGGAAGCCGCTGGCGGCGAATTCTTCGACGACTTCGGCCATCTCGGCCGGGGTTTCGTCGTATTCACCAAAGGCGTTGGGCAGGCCGGCGTTGGGGTGGGCGGATACATGGGTATCGGCTTTGGTCGACAGTTCTTCCAGGTACGGGCGCAGGTCCTTGGCGCCGAGGGCGCAGTTCAGGCCCACGGAAATCGGCTTGGCGTGGCGCACCGAGTTCCAGAATGCTTCGGTGGTCTGGCCCGAAAGGGTACGGCCGGAGGCGTCGGTGATGGTGCCGGAGATCATGATCGGCAGTTCGACGTTGTCGTCTTCGAACACTTGCTGCACGGCGAAGATCGCCGCCTTGGCGTTGAGGGTGTCGAAGATGGTTTCGATCAGGATCAGGTCGGCGCCGCCCTCGATCAGGCCACGGGTGGCCTCGATGTAGTTTTCTACCAGTTCGTCGAAGGTGACGTTGCGGTAGCCGGGGTCGTTGACGTCCGGGGAAATCGAGCAGGTGCGGCTGGTGGGGCCAAGCACGCCGGCGACGAAGCGCGGCTTGTTTGGCGTCTCCAGGGTCTTGGCATCGGCCACCTGGCGCGCGATGCGCGCACCTTCTACGTTCAGCTCGTAAACCAGCGACTCCATGCCGTAGTCGGCCTGGGAAATCTGCGTGGCGTTGAAGGTGTTGGTTTCGAGAATATCGGCGCCGGCATCCAGGTAGGCTTTCTCGATGGCGGCGATCACGTCCGGGCGGCTGAGCAGCAGCAGGTCGTTGTTACCTTTGACATCGCTTGGCCAATCGGCGAAACGCGTGCCACGATAGTCGTGTTCCTCGAGACGGTAGCTTTGGATCATAGTACCCATGCCGCCGTCGAGGATCAGGATGCGCTCTTTGAGGGCGTTCTGGAGTGCTTGGAGACGAGCGCTGCGGTCGGACATAGGAACTACCTGGTCGGGCAAATATCAAAAGGTGCGGAATCATAACAAACCTGCGCGGTTTTTAGGCGCATCGCCCATTTGCATGAAAAGTGCTCATGTTGGGCGGGTGTCGGTAACGCAGAGCACCCAAGGACGACCAGGCAACAAATCGTGATGGCTTTCAAGAACCAGGACTTTCCGCACATGGTGCATCGTATCCTTGCCGGCGCCTTCGCCCTGCTCATCAGCGGCGCGGTGTTCGGGCAAGCCCCCCAGTCGAGCCCGGCTATTTCCTACACCCGGGACATTCAACCGATCTTCACCGAGAAGTGCGTGGCCTGCCACGCCTGCAACGACGCCGCTTGCCAGCTGAAGCTGGAAAGCCCCGAAGGCGCGGTGCGCGGGGCCAGCAAGGTGCCGGTGTACCAAGGCGAGCGCAGCAAGGCGGTGCCCCCCACCCGGCTGTTCTATGACGCCCACAGCGAAGAGCAATGGCGCAAGAAGGGCTTCTACTCGGTGCTCGACAACCAGGGCAGCCAGGCCGCGCTGATGGCGCGCATGCTGGAGCTGGGTCACAAGACCCCGCTCACGCCCAACGCCAAGCTGCCCGAGGAGATCGTCCTGGGCCTGAGCCGCAACAACATGTGCCCGTTGCCCCATGAGTTCGACGCCTATGCCGGCGCCCACCCCAAGGAGGGCATGCCGCTGGCGGTAACCGGGCTGACCGACAAGGAATACGACACCATGCGCCGATGGCTGGCGGCCGGTGCGCCAGTGGAGTACCAGCCGATCCAGCCGAGCGCTGCCGAAGCCAGGCAGATCAGCGATTGGGAAGAACTGCTCAACCGCCCCGGTTCCACCGAGGCGCTGGTTGGCCGCTGGCTATACGAGCACCTGTTCCTGGCGCACATCTATTTCGTTGGCGGCGAGCAGGGCCACTTCTTCCAGTGGGTGCGCTCGCGCACGCCAAGTGGCAAGCCCGTCGACATCATTGCGACCCGTCGCCCCAACGACCCGCCGGGCACCGACTTCTACTACCGGCTGATCCCGGTACAGGGCGTGATCGTGCACAAAACGCACATCACCTACCCGATGGGGCCGCAGAAGCTCAAGCGGGTGAAGCAGTTGTTCTACGCCGGTGACTGGCATGCCGCCGCGCTGCCAGGCTACGGCCCGCGCCACCGGGCCAACCCGTTCGAAACCTTCGAGGCGATCCCGGCGGTGGCGCGCTACCAGTTCATGCTGGATAACGCCGAATACTTCGTGCGCACCTTCATCCGTGGCCCGGTGTGCCGCGGGCAGATTGCCACCGACGTGATCCGCGACAATTTCTGGGCGTTGTTCCAAGAGCCGGCCTTCGATCGCTACATCACCGATGCCAAGTACCGGGGCGAGGCTACGCCATTGCTGGCCATGCCGGGGCAGATCGATGATGTGGGCAGTGTGCTGAGCCTGTGGCACGCCTACCGCGACAAGCGCAACGAGTACGAGAAACTGCGCCGTGAAGCCTATGCCGACATGCCAGCACCCGGTTGGTCGACCTTGTGGGCCGGTAACGACAACGCGTTGCTGAGCATCTTCCGCCACTTCGACAGCGCCTCGGTGACCAAGGGCCTGATCGGTGATGTGCCGCTGACCGTGTGGCTGTTCGACTACCCGTTGTTCGAGCGCACTTATTATCAGTTGGCGGTCAACTTCGATGTGTACGGCAACGTTTCTCACCAGTTGCAGACACGCCTGTACTTCGACCTGATCCGCAACGGCGCCGAGGTCAACTTCCTGCGCCTGATGCCTGCCGACCAGCGCAAGGCGATCCTCGGCGACTGGTACCAGAACAGCGGCAAGGTGAAGATGTGGATGGATTACGAGGACATCGACACCGATACCCCGAGCGGTATCAAGCTTGACGCGCACAACCCCAAACGTGACTTTGGCCTGAAGCTGCTGCAGCGCACCGGCAGCCTGAATGCCGCGCCGGACCCGATCAACCGCTGCCAGGGTGCGTTCTGCTCGCGGGCGCAGGTGAGCGAGGAGTTCCGCAATGCCGAGCAGTCGCTCAGCCGCCTGGTGTCGCGCCCGGCTGCCGGGCTGAAGGTGATCAACCAGTTGCCCGAGGCGACCATGTTGCGCATCGAAGGGCAGGGCGGGCAGCGCCAGGTTTACAGCCTGCTGCGCAACCGCGCGCATAGCAATGTGGCGTTCCTGTTGGGCGAGGCGTACCGCTACCAGCCAGGGCTGGACACGCTGACCCTGTACCCTGGGGTGCTCAGCAGCTACCCGAACTTCATCTTCAATATCCCGACCAAGGATGTGCCGGAGTTCGTCGAGGATATGGAATATGCAAAAGATGATGCGGCGAAGTTCGAGCGCATTGTCATGCGCTGGGGCGTGCGCCGCAGTCACCCCGAGTTCTGGCGCTATTTCCATGACTTGAACAGCTTCATCAAGGAGACCGAACCGGTCGAAGCCGGGGTACTGGACATGAACCGCTATGAGAACCTCTGATCGGGTCAGCTGATCTTTCCGAATACCCTGCGGTCGGAATCGGTGGGTGGTCCGGGGCTGCTATGCAGCCCGAAGGCCTCAATGCACCGGCAATCGCAGGGTATTTCATGCTGTATTCGCTTCAGGCACTGCGGGCGTTCGCCGCCTGGGTGGTGGTCTGCCACCATTTCATGCAGATCTTCTTCGACTTCCATGCCACAGGCCCCATCGGCCAACTGCTCACCGACCGTGGCGCCATAGGCGTCGACATCTTCTTCGTCATCAGCGGGCTGGTCATCTACCTGTCGACCCGCGACAAATCCATCGAGCCGCGCCAGTTCCTGCTCAATCGGGTTATGCGTATCGTCCCTGCCTACTGGTTCTACACAGCACTGATGGCCATGTTGCTGCTGGCCTTCAGCCAATGGATGCCACATCAGGAATTCGCCTGGCGTCACCTGTTCCTGTCGCTGCTGTTCATCCCGGCGGAAAACCCCGGAGGTTATGGCCTGTACCCGACCCTGAACGTGGGCTGGACGCTGAACTTCGAGATGTTCTTCTACCTGCTGTTCGGCCTGGCGTTCCTGGTGCGGCAACGGCACCACCTGCTGCTGGTGAGCGCTGCACTGTTGCTGGTCAGCGAGGTGCTGGGCCGTGTGGGTATGCTCAGCCATTTCTACAACAACGACATCATCTACGAGTTCCTGCTCGGCATTGGCCTGGGTGTGCTTCATCGCCGTGGCCTGATTCGCCAAGGGCGGTGGCTGCCGCTGGTGGTGCTGGGGGTGGCAGGCCTGGCCATCTATCACTTGGATGCGTCACAGCGGTTGCTGCACTGGGGCCTGCCAAGCGCGATGATCGTGCTGGCTTTCATTGCCTTGGAGCCCGTGTTCCAGGGCAACCGGTTGCTCAAGGCGCTGGGCGACTGTTCGTACTCGGTGTACCTGGTCCATGTACTGGTGCTGTACGCCGGCTGGTTCGCCAGCCAGCGCCTGCATTTGAACCCGTACCTGGTGTTCGCCCTGTGCGTGCCGTCCATTGGACTAATGTCGTGGTTCAGCTACCAGTGGCTGGAGCGCGGCCTGTACCGGCGCATGCAGGCCTGGCTGGCGGCGCCACGGGAGCCGGCGCCTGAATATGCGCTTTCCCGAGTCAAATACTAGGACTTTGTTCGAAGGCTGGGTTGGCGTACACTTGGCGGCAAGTCTGTGAGGAACCTACATGAGCGCTATAACCATTACCGACGCCGCCCATGACTACCTGGCCGATCTGCTTTCCAAGCAGAATACGCCTGGCATCGGCATTCGCATTTTCATCACCCAGCCGGGCACCCAGTACGCAGAGACGTGCATTGCCTACTGCAAGCCGGGCGAAGAGAAGCCTGACGACACCGCCGTGGGTCTGAAGAGCTTCACTGCTTACCTGGACGCAGTCAGCGTGCCATTCCTGGAAGACGCGCTGGTCGACTACGCCACCGATCGCATGGGTGGTCAGCTGACCATCAAGGCGCCGAACGCCAAGGTGCCGATGGTCAACGAAGACAGCCCGATCAACGAGCGCATCAACTATTACCTGCAGACCGAGATCAACCCCGGCCTGGCCAGCCATGGCGGCCAGGTGAGCCTGGTGGACGTGGTTGACGACGGCATTGCCGTGCTGCAATTCGGTGGTGGCTGCCAGGGCTGTGGCCAGGCCGACGTCACCCTGAAAGAAGGCATCGAACGCACCTTGCTCGAGCGTATTCCGGAGCTCAAAGGCGTACGTGACGTGACTGACCACACGCAGAAAGAGAACGCCTACTACTAAGGCTTACGCGCCTGCGGGGCGGCTCTCTTAGCAACAAAGTGTTACGGTTTCAACCCCTGCGACAACAGGCCGCAGCCCGTATTCAAAGGGCTGCGGGCCATCAGCGCCTTGGTCGGGTAGAACCCCTCTGGGTGTCATGCCAGAATGCCCCGGTTTTTCGACTGGCCCGTCCCGAGGGCCGGCACCTTCCCTGTAAAGGATGGTTTCATGAATGATCTTTTGACCCGGCGTGCGGTTGTCGCCGGCATGGGCGTTCTCGGGCTTGGTCTGCTTGCAGGCTGCAGCCCGGCCCGGGGGCTCGAGTTCAAGTACGGCAAGAACATGAGCAACGAAATCCTTGGGCGCAAGTTCAGCCTCAAAGACCCGCAAGGTAACGTGCGCACCCTGTCGAGCTTCTACGGCAGCATGCCGATGGTGTTCTTCGGCTTCACCCAGTGCCCGGCTGTCTGCCCGACCACGCTGGCGCGTGCGGCACAAATCCGCAAGTTGCTGCGCGGCCGTGATCGCGACCTGTTCCAGGTGGTGTTCATCACCCTGGACCCTGAGCGCGACACCCCCGAGGTGCTCGATGCCTATGTCAAGGCCTTCGACCCTACGTTCACCGCGCTGACCGGCACCCCCGAAGAAATCGCCGCGGTGGCCAAGGAATTCAAGGTGTTTTACGAAAAGGTCCCGGCCGGGGACACCTACACCATCTCTCATTCGTCCACCAGCTACGTCTACGACACACGTGGCACCCTGCGCCTGAGCCTGGGCCATTCCCTGAACGCCAAGGAATGCGCCGAAGACCTGGTCACCCTGATGGAGATCTGCTGAATGTCGATGCAACCGATCAAACGCGGCCTGGCTGCCCTGGCACTGATGGGCCTGGCCTTGCCGGCACTGGCCCAGACCACCGTGAGCGATGCCTGGGTCCGCGCCAGCGTGCCGCACCAGCAGTCCACCGGTGCTTTCATGACCCTGACCGCCAGCAGCGACAGCAAGCTGGTGAGCGTGGCATCGCCCGTGGCCAAGACCGTGCAGGTGCACGAGATGACCATGAACGGCGACGTGATGGGCATGCGTGAGGTCAAGGCCGTCGAACTGCCGGCCGGCAAGGCAGTGACCCTGGACCCGAATGGCCTGCATGTGATGCTGATGGGCCTGAACAATCAGGTGAAGGAAGGCGAAAAAGTACCGCTGACCCTGACCATCGAAGATGTCAAGGGTGGCAAGGAAACCCTGGACGTACAGGCTGAGGTGCGTGCGCTCAACGCCGAGGCGGGCGGTGGGCATGATCACATGCACATGAAGCACTGACAGATCAAAGGGCCGCGTTCAGCGGCCCTTTTTTTAGCTGCGCCTTTCAGCTACGAAAGCGTGGCAGCGGCCTGTCGAGGGTCAGCGAGGTCAAGGTCTTGCGGACCTGGGCTTCGTCGGCCTCCAGGGCCTTGAGACTGGCGCGGATCTTGCCGGCAGCGGGCACATCGCCCTGCCGGTCGATCCAGTCGGCAATCTCCTTGCAGGCACTGCTCAGGCAGGCTTGGCGCTGGTTCATCAGTGACAGCAGGGTAGTGAGATCTCTTTCAGACATGGCAGGATCCTCCATTCAGCCTTGTCAGTGTAGCAGCGGCTGGCCGGCTTGCCTGAGGCTGGATGTCGCAGCTCAGCCTTGCAGGCAAGCGCTGCGATAGGCCCCGGGTGTCACCCCGTATGCCTGCTTGAATTGCCGGCTCAAATGGCTCTGGTCGGCAAACCCCAGGTCGAACGCCACCTGCGAAGCAGCAAAGCCGCACTTCAACATTTCCCGCGCGCGGGCCAGGCGCCGCTGCTTCAGCCAGGCGTGCGGCGGCAGGCCGGTGGCCTGGCGAAACACCCGGGCGAAATGGAACGGCGACAGGTTGACCGCCGCCGCCAGCGCTTCGAGCGAGGGTGGGTCGGCCAGTTGGCTTTCCAGCAGTTCGCGGGCGCGGGCCACGGCCAGTGGCTCGTGGCCGGGGGCAGAGGGTTCAGCGCATTGCCCGTGTCGTTGCACCAAGGCCAGCACCGCCTGACGCCAGGCGGTCTGCTGTTGCAGGGCACTGGCGCCAGTTTCGGACAGCTGATGCAGCTGGCTGAAGGCGATCGCCAGGGCCGCGTCATGGATCACGCTGTCCTTGAAGCTCGGCATGCCATGGCGGCCCAGCTCCAATTCGTCGAGCACGCCCGTGACCCGCGCGTGCTCGGGGTAGAAGCCGCGGTAGCGCCACCCCGCTTCGTGGGCTGTGGCGCCGGTATGCAGCTCGTCGGGGTTGATCAGCACCATGCTGCCGACCGGCGCCAAGTGCTCGCTGCCACGGTGCCAGAAACGCTGGGCGCCGGACTCGATCACGGTGAACACATAGCCTTCGTGCACATGCGGGGCAAAGCGCTGCTGGAAATAGCGCGCGTGCAGCATCTCGACGTCGCCCAGGGCCGGCGCCTGCCAGAGGTGTGTCTGCTCGCGCAGGGGCGTGTTCATGCCAGCCAGCTGCGCAGGAGGAAGAAGATCAACATGCTCACCAGCATGCTGAGCAATACGCTGCGGGTCAATAACACCAGGGCGATGGCCACCAGTGAGCCCAGCAGGTAGGGGTTGGTCAGGCTCAGGTTGAGCTGGTGCTCGGGCATGAAAATGATCGGGCCGCAAATGGCGGTGAGCATACCCGGCACGGCAAAACCGAGGAACTGCCGGGCATTGGAGCTCAGGCGCAAGGGCAGGCGCGGCTCCAGGAATGCATAGCGGTTGAGGAACACGATGGCGCCCATGGCGAAAATCAGGATCCAGGTCATGCGCGGGCTCCGGTGAATTTCTGACAGATGAACCCGGCGCTCATGCCCAGCAGGCCTGCGGCGACCAGGGCGGTTTCCCAATGCCAGTAGCTGAACAGCACCGAGCAGAACAGCGACACGGCGACGCACACCACCGTGGCCAGGTTGCGCACCAGCGGTGCGATCAGGGCGACGAAGGTGGCGACGATGGAGAAATCCAGGCCGAACTGGTCCAGGTGGGGAATGCTCTGGCCCAGCAGGATGCCGGCCAGGGTGAACAGGTTCCAGGCGATGTAGAAGGTCAGGCCCACCCCAAGGGCATACCAGCGGTTGAACTGCTGCTGGTCGTACTGGCTGGTCAGGGCGAAGAACTCGTCGGTCAGCAGAAAGCCCAGGCCCAAGCGCCAGCGCAGCGGCTGGCTGGACAGTACCGGGCGCATCGACAGGCCATACAGCAGGTGCTGAGAGGTCAGCAGCAGGGTGGTGAGCAGGATCGACGCCAGGTTCGCGCCGCCCTTGAGCATGCCGATAGCCACCAGTTGCGCGGCACCAGCGAAGACGATGGCCGACAGCCCTTGCCCCTGCCAGGCGCTGAGGTTGGCCTCGATGGCCATGGAACCGGCCAGCAGGCCCCAGGGGGCGACGGCCAGGGACAACGGGAGAATGGCGATGACGCCGTGGAGAAAAGCTTGGCGAGCGATGTGGGGCATGATGGCTGCAATGCTGTACTTGGCAGGCCAGCATGCCAGACGGAGCAGGGGATGGCTTGAACGATCTTGCTGGTTGACGCGGCTTCCACAAGGATCGCGGCCGGCCGAGGGCTATGGGTGGCTGGTCAGGTGCTGTTGCGCCGTCACGCAGCCGTTGATGTCCACGGCCTTCTGCAACAGGCTCAGGCGGTGCTGTGGGTCGAGGTCGCCAAGCAGGCGGTACACCTCGGCCTGGTAGTCGCGCTGGCGCCCCCACAGCATTTCCAGGCCTTGTGGCCGGCTGCGGTTGCAGGCCAGGCGGGTGGCCGGTTGCGGGTAGTAGGGGGCGTACACGGTGGCCATGTTGGGGATGGCCTCCAGTGCTGCGCGGTATTCGTTACTGGCGTTGTAGGGCCGGCACCAGGTGGCGATGGCTGGCGCGGGTGCGGCAAAACCCTGCTGGAGGCTGGCCTCGAGCAACGGGCAGGCGGCATCTGCAATTTGCGCGGCGGGCAGGTAGGTCATGTAGTACAGCGCCAGGCGGTACTGCGCGACCGGGTGGCCCAGCTCCACCGACTTTTTCAGCAGGGCGACCGCTGTCGGCAAGGTGTGGGCCATGGCCTGGCCCTGGCGGCTAAGCTCGGGGTCGTCGCCCACGGCGGTCCGCAGCGTGCTGGCACCGTCATCCTGGTTGTCGGCTTGCTCCAGCAGGGGTAAGGCCTGGCGGTAGAGCAGGTCGGCATGAGGGTCGATGTGCACTTCCAGCGCGTGCCCAGCCAGCGGTAATAGCGCGATCAACAGCGGGGGCAAGCGACGCATGCGGCTCACAGGCGAACCCCAGGGGCGGCCAGACAAGGATGGACGGCTTCGATGTTCATGGCGGTCAAGCGTACGCCTCAGGCAAATCGGAACGACGGCATATTCTAGCCACCCAAGGGGGCTGGCCGGAAGACCACTCGGCATCTGTCAGACGAGCTTGATTGGCGTAACCTTGCGCTGGGCGTGTTTTTCCTGGGCCAAGCCAAGCTTGGCGGTGATTACCTTGGCCAGTGCGTTGTTGCCCAGATCGTTCAGGTGCAGGCGATCGATGAACAGGTCTGCGCCGAACACGGGCGAGCTGTTGAGCATGCAGTTCATGTCGTAGCAGGGCACCGGGTCGGCCTGGCTCTTGATGCGGCGGAAAAACGCCGAGTGCAGTTGGCTGTCGAAGGCGCCTTCCAGCAGCCGGTCGAAGTTTGCCGGTTGTTGCTGCAGCGCGGCCAGCATGGCCTGCTCGCCAGCGGGCAGGGTATCCCGGCACCAGGGGAGTAACGGTTGCAGGATGAAAGTGAGGGTGGCGTGGCTGTCTGCCAGCAGCCGGTCCCATTGGCGCAAGGTACGGCCAATGTTGTCGGCGGCACGGGCCAGGCGCTTTTCCGGGGGCGACAGCGGCCAGCTGACCGGGGCTGCGACCGCAGGCGTGGCCAAGGCCTGGCCAATGCGCCGCCACAGCGACTGCCGACGCAACGGTGCGGTGGCCTGCATGCCTTCGCTGAAACTGTTGAGAAAGGCCTGGTAGGCCTTGGCGTGTTGTGGATCGTTGGGGCTGGCGAGAACTTCGCACAGGGCTTCGTGGGCCAGGCTGTTGAGGCCGCTGAGCACCACCACGTGGCCGAGCTGGCCAAGGCGGTGCTGGTGGGTCAGGAACATCAGCAGCTCCTGGCTGGCATTGAGCCCGCAGCCAGCCAGGCTCAGCCAGACTTCGCCGGTGAGCATCGACAGGTGCGAAGCCACCGTGTGTTCGTCGGAACTGGCGCCAATGCCCAGCGCCGTGGAGCCACCGACCAGCAGGTTGATGCGCGAAGCACCGCCGCGCTCGGCCGGCGAAAAGCGCTTGCCGGCGCAATGGCTGTAGCGCAGGCCGAGTGCGTCGGTGTTGATGGTGCCGGAGCGGTAGCCGGTTTCGTGCACATGCACGGTGTGTGGGGCACGCCGACTGCCCAGCAGCAGAAAACGCTGGTAGTCCTGCTGCAACGGCGAAGGAGACGGGCTCGTGTCAGTCGCGGTCATGCTCTCTCCTCCGGTTGTTCGGGTGCTGCGTTTCACGTTCAGGCCGCCAGCTCCTTGAGGTTGTACAGCAGGCCACCGGCGGCGATCAGCAGCAGGGCGACGCCCGAGGCCAGGCTGATGACGCGGTTGCTGCGCTGCGAGGCGATCTTGCCGATGGCGAAGATGTACAGGCTGAGCACGGCGAAATCGATGGCCACCCACAGCAATGACAGCACCACCATGCTCTTGCCGAACGACTCGGTGATCTGGATGAACTGGGGGAAGAAAGCGATGAAGAAAATGATGTCCTTGGGGTTGGAGATACCCACCATGAAACCTTGTAGCAGCCCGCCACGCCCGGCCTTTGGGGCCTCGCTCGCCGCCTCCTGGGTTGGTGCCTGCAGGGCGTCCCTCAGCGTGCCCACGGCGATGTAGCCAATGAACAGGCAGCCCAGCAGGCTCATGGTACTGAGCCATGCCTTGTCGATGGCGGCGCTGGTGAGGATGATCCAGGCGGCGGCGCCGATCAGCACCAGTGACGCCCAGTTGGTGCCGACAGCGGTGAACATGGCCTTGCGCGAGCCGGAAGCAGCGGCCGTGTTGACGATCAGTGCCACCACCGGCCCGGGGGTGGCGATAAGGAGCAGGACGGTGAGGGCATAAGTGGCGGTGAGTGCGGTATTCACGGTCAGTTCTCGATCAGTATGTCGGGTGTCGCCAGGTGTGCGGCATGGGCGTGGAACGGGCAGCGCGCTGGATTGAGCGAGCCTGCCTCCTGCAGTTGATACTGCTTCCACTCGTAGTTGTCGGCGTCGCCGAAAGCGCCAAGGGTGTCGGGGACGACGCCGTCGTTGTAATGGTGCACGCGCTCACGAATGCGCTCGCGGATTCGCTTGCCACTCTCGGTATTGGCGTTGGCCACTTCGTCGAAGTTCGCCCGTGGGTTGATGACGAACGTGACGTGCTGGCCGAGGTTGCGGCTTTTCATTTGCTGATGGCCGGGGAAGTTCATGTTGATGAACAGCGGCATGCCGGCATAGCAGAACGACCAGCCCGAATCGTCAGGGTCGGTCGGAATGCCCTGTGGCCAAGGGTGTGGGTCGCGTGCATGCACCCCGCGCAGCACCTTCCAGGCCAACGCTTGCTGCTCGGCGAGGTTGCTGCCGGCTGGCGTTTCGAGAAACACCACCAAAGGGCTGCCGATGCGCTGCTTGGCGGTGATTTGTGCGACGGTGCGCACATAGTCGGCCAAGCCCTGCGCGATGTCATCGGCGAGTTGCTCGGCGCGGGCGAACAGAATGTGACAGGTTTCGCCGTTTACCGCCTTGCGGCCGAACAAGCAGGGGAATTCGGGGTTGGCGAGAACACTGCGAAAGTGTTCTATGGTTTTGTACGTCCAGTGTTGCATGTTAGGACCATGTTCCGCGGCTAGCTCTAGCGCATCCAGGCGATAGCAATTTCCATATCCCGTAAACATGATTTCCCCAGGCGTTGATTTAAGTGAACGTTCCAGTCACATGCAGGCAGGATCTTGGTTATGTTTGTTATTTACCTGCATTTTCCGAGACGCTTCTGACGTTGTAAAACGCGTGGAACTATGACCTACTATTAGTCTCACTCATGCTCGGGACGTCGCCATGTCGGAACGGATTCAGGCCTTGCACGCGCTGCGTGCCTTCGAGGTGGCCTCTCGCTATGGCTCCTTCACCCGTGCAGCTGAAGAGCTGGCCCTGACCCAGGGTGCGGTCAGCCACCACATCAAGACGCTCGAAGCCATGTTCGGCTGTGACCTGTTCGAACGTCGCGGCCCTAAACTGAGCCTGACCGAGCACGGCCGCCTGCTGGCACAAGAGCTGAAAGTGGGTTTCAAGATCATCGAAAATGCCTGCGCGTTGCTGCGCCAGGACCGCTATGGCTTGCGCCTCAAGGCCCCGTCCACGCTCACCGTGCGCTGGCTGCTGCGGGCGCTGGATGCGTTCAAGAAAATCGAGGACAACTGCAGTGTGCAGCTGTCCAGCGTGTGGATGGACATCGACAGCGTGGACTTCTATTCCGAGCCCTACGACTGCGCCATTCTTCTGGCCAATGGGCGCTTTCCCGCCGATATCGAGAGCTTCAAGCTGTTCGATGAATGGCTGATTCCGGTATGCCACCCCAATTACATGGCGCAGGCACAACCGCAACTGTCCGACCTGACCCGATGCGAGTTCCTGCACCCATCCCCCGACCGCCGTGACTGGCGGCGTTGGTTGGCGCGCATGGATGCGCTGGACATCAGCATTGACCAGGGGCAGGTGTTCGATACCCTCGACCAGGGCATTTCGGCCGCTCAGCAGGGCCTGGGCATTTCAGTGGTCGACCTGGTGCTGGCCAGTGCCGACCTGGCGGCCGGGCGCTTGGTCACACCATTCAAGCATGCGGTGGCCACGGGCGACGGTTATTACATGACCTGGCTCAAGGCCAGCCCAAAAGCGCGGCAGATGCACAAGCTGCGCGACTTCCTGCTCGGCCAGGTAGCGCCGCTGGCCTACAAGGACATCAACTACCTGTACGGTTGAACACCCGCTCGAGCATGAAATCGATGAACACCCGCAGCTTCGGCGGCATATGCCGCCCGGACGGCCACAGCAGGTAGAAGCTGCCGCGCTGTTCCATGAAATCGTCGAGTACGCTGACCAGCGAACCGTTGCCCAGTTCACGGCCTACGGTGAAGTCCGGCAGGCAGGTGATGCCGCGGTGGTTCACGGCAAAGCAGACGCGTGTCTCGACATGGTTGCAAACCATCGAAATGGGAATGTCGTAGGCGTGCTCGGGGTGCTCCTGGCGCAGCGGCCAGGTTTCCAGTTTGCCGTTGCTGGGGAAGCGGTAGTGCAGGCAGGTGTGCGTGGCCAGCTCGCGTGGGTGCAGGGGTGTGCCGCGTTCGCGCAGGTAGTCGGGCGAGGCCACCAGGCGGTGCTGGAAGTGCCCCAGGAACTTGGCATTGAGCCGTGAATCCACCGGCTGCCCGCCGCGCATGACCACATCGAAGCCTTCGCCGACGATATCCACCATACGGTCGGAGAAGTCCAGGTCCAGTTCCACTTGCGGGTACAGCGCCATGAACTCGGCCAGTGCCGGCATCACCAGCCCGGTCACCTGCGGCATGCTCACCCGCAGGCGCCCGCGCGGGGTTTCGCTGGCTTGCGACAGTTCCTGCTCGGTCGCCTCGATTTCGGCGAGGATGCGCCGGCTGCGGTCAAGGAACAACGTGCCCTCGGCGGTGAGGGTGATGCTGCGTGTGCTGCGGTGGAACAGGCGTACGCCCAAGCGGTTCTCCAGGCGCGCCACGCGCTTGCCGACTGCCGAGGCACTGATCCCCAGTGACTGGCCCGCGGCGACAAAGCTGCGGGTTTCGGCCACTCGATTGAAGACCACGAAGCCGCTGAGGCTGTCCATGCTGCATACCTGATTGCGGACATTGGTGTCCTGGGTGAGTGGCATTGTAACCGTCTTTTTCCGTAATGCGTGGGTCTTGCAGACTGTTCCTCTCGTTTTCCTACGCAAGGCAAAAGCACATGTCCCAAACACCTTCCGCATCGTTGCTGGCAACCAGTAACGAACGCTTGCCGCTCAGCGGGCTGCTGGCGCTGGCCATGACCGGCTTCATCGCCATCCTCAGCGAAACCCTGCCGGCTGGCCTGCTCGACCAGATCGCCGAGGGTATGCACATCAGCCAGGCCATGGCCGGGCAATGGGTGACGGCCTATGCCCTGGGCTCGTTGCTGACCGCCATTCCACTGGTGACCTTGACCCAAGGCTGGTATCGGCGCCGGGCGTTGTTGCTGGCGATCGTCGGTTTCGTACTGTTCAACGGGCTGACGGCCGTGTCGAATTCCAACAGCCTGACCTTGGTGCTGCGCTTTTTTACCGGCGCTGCAGCCGGGCTGGCTTGGGGTTTGATCGCCGGTCACGCGCGGCGCATGGTGCCGGTGGCACAGCAGGGGCGAGCCATGGCTTTGGCCATGCTCGGCCAGCCGATTGCCCTGTCGCTTGGCTTGCCGATTGCCACCTGGCTAGGTGCGGGGCTGGGCTGGCGCGCGACGTTCGTGGTGGTCACGCTGGTGGCGTTGCTGTTGGTGGTGTGGGTATTGCGGTCGGTGCCGGACTACCCTGGGCACACCGCCGGCAAGCGTCCAGCGGCCATGCAGGTGCTGCGCACACCGGGGGTGATGCTCGTGCTGCTGGTGATCCTCAGCTGGATCCTTGGCCATAACATTCTCTACACCTATATCGTGCCACTACTGGCGGCGGCTGGCATGGCGACGGACATTGGCCCAGTGTTGATGGTGTTTGGCCTGTCTGCCCTGGCCGGGATTGGCCTGGTGGGGTTGCTGGTCGACCGGCATCTGCGCACACTGGTGCTATTGAGCCTGGCGGGTTTTGCCCTGGCTACGTTGGCTTTGGGGCAGGCGTCGTCGTGGCTGATGTACCTGAGCATCGCTTTGTGGGGCGTGACCTACGGCGGTGCGCCGACTCTGTTGCAGACCGCTTGCGCCGATGCGGCGGGCGAAGGCGGGGATGTGGCGCAGTCGATGCTGGTGACGGTGTGGAACAGCGCCATTGCCCTGGGCGGGATCATTGGCGGCTTGCTGTTGAGCGGCCCAGGAGTGGAAGGGTTTGGCGCGGTGGTACTGGGCCTGATCGCGCTGGCCTGGCTGTTGAGCTGGGCCGGGCGGCGCAGCGGGTTTGTGCCAGGAAGGCGCTAAAACACTCACCCCAGGCACGACAAAGGTAGAATCATCTCATCTACAGATGATTCAGAGGTCGACGCAGTGGAGTTGCAGCAGGGCTTTGTCCTGACCCGGCATTGGCATGACACGCCCGAAGGCACTTGCGTGGAGTTCTGGCTGGCCACCGATCAGGGACCGCGGCAGCTGCGCCTGGCGCCCCAGGAGTCGGTGGCGTTCATCCCCCAGGCGCAGGCTGAGCATGCCCGTGTTCTGCTGTCCAAGGAGCCTGGCGTTCAGCTCAAGCCGCTGCGGCTGAAGGGCTTCGACCAGCGCCCGGTGCTTGGCCTGTATTGCCGCCAACACCGGCAACTGATGCAGCTGGAGCAACGCCTGCGCAGCGCGGGTATCGAGGTGTACGAGGCCGATATCCGCCCGCCCGAGCGCTATCTGATGGAGCGCTTCATCACCGCCCCTGTGCAGTTCACCGGTCAGCTGAATGCCCAGGGCGTTTATTGCGACGCCCAGCTCAAGCCTTTGCCCGGCTATCGCCCACCGCTGCGTCTGGTGTCGCTGGATATCGAGACCAGCGAACGGGGAGAGTTGTACAGCATTGCCCTGGAAGGGTGTGGCCAGCGTCAGGTGTACATGCTTGGCCCGGCCAACGGCGACGCTGATGGCGTCGACTTCGCTCTGCACTATTGCGATGACCGTGCCGCGTTGCTCGACTGCCTCAACCAATGGATGGCCACGCACGATCCGGATGCGATCATCGGCTGGAACCTGATCCAGTTCGACCTGCGCCTTTTGCATGAACACGCCAAACTGTTGCAGGTACCGCTGGCATTAGGCCGCAACGGTGCCCCCATGACCTTGCGCAGCCACGCCGGGGGCGGCCATGTATTCGCCGAAGCACCGGGGCGGCTGTTGATCGATGGCATCGAAGCACTGCGCTCGGCGACCTGGAGCTTTCCGTCGTTCAGCCTGGAAAGTGTTGCGCAGACCCTGCTCGGAGAAGGCAAGGCCATCGACACGCCGTACCAGCGCATGGATGAAATCAACCGCCGTTTCGCCGAAGACAAACCGGCACTGGCACGCTACAACCTCAAGGACTGCGAGCTGGTCACCCGCATCTTCGCCCATACCCGCCTGCTCGAGTTCCTGCTGGAGCGTGCTTCGGTCACCGGGCTGGCGGTAGACCGCAGCGGTGGTTCGGTGGCCGCTTTCTGTCACCTGTACATCCCGCAGATGCACCGTTTGGGCTTTGTCGCCCCCAACCTCGGCAGCCGCCCCGATGAAGCCAGCCCCGGTGGCTTTGTCATGGATTCGCGTCCAGGCCTGTACGACTCGGTGCTGGTGCTGGACTACAAGAGCCTCTACCCGTCGATCATCCGTACTTTTCTGATCGACCCGGTTGGGCTGGTCGAGGGCCTGCGCTTGCCCGACGAAGAGCATTCGGTGGAGGGCTTTCGCGGTGGGCGTTTCTCGCGCAGCCAGCATTGCCTGCCGGCCATTGTCGAGCGTGTCTGGCAGGGCCGGGAAGCGGCCAAGCGTGAGGGCAATGCGCCGCTGTCGCAGGCACTGAAGATCATCATGAATGCCTTTTATGGGGTGTTGGGGTCGAGCGGTTGCCGTTTCTTCGACCCGCGCCTGGCCTCGTCGATCACCATGCGCGGTCACCAGATCATGCGCCAGACTCGCACGCTGATCGAGGCCAGGGGTTATGAGGTCATCTATGGTGACACCGACTCCACCTTCGTCTGGCTCAAAGGTGCCCATGACGAAGCAGCCGCGGCGCAGATCGGCCGCGAACTGGTGGCTCAGGTCAACCAGTGGTGGCGTGAGCACCTGCGCCAGCAGATGAACCTGCAAAGCGCGCTGGAGCTGCAGTTCGAGGTGCATTATCGGCGGTTTCTGATGCCTACCATTCGTGGCGCCGATGAGGGTAGCAAGAAGCGTTATGCCGGCTTGGTGCAGCGTGCCGACGGCAGCGAGGATGTGGTCTACAAGGGCCTGGAGTCGGTGCGCACCGACTGGTCGCCACTGGCGCAGCAGTTTCAGCAGGCGCTGTATGGGCGAATCTTTCGCGGCCAGCCGTACCGCGACTATGTGCGCCTTTACGTGCAGCAGACCCTGGCGGGCGAACTGGACGACCTGCTGGTGTATCGCAAGCGCCTGCGCCGGCCGCTGGCTGACTACCAGCGCAACGTGCCACCTCATGTGCGTGCCGCACGCCAGGCCGATGAGTACAACAGCCGCCTCGGCCGCCCCCGTCAGTACCAGCGCGGTGGCTGGATCAGTTACGTCATTACCACCGCCGGCCCCGAGCCGATGGAGAACCTGCAATCGCCGATCGACTACGAACACTACCTCAGCCGGCAGTTGCAGCCGGTGGCCGATGCCATCCTGCCGTTCGTTGGCGATGACTTCGCCACCTTGACCGGTCGCCAGTTACAACTGTTCTGACCGCAGGCGTTAGTTATCTAGCGCCCGACGTAAAGCATGCTGCTTAGCCTTGCCTCTTTTCATGAAGAGGCCTCAGGCAATGGACACTACTCCGCTATCAAGCGCACAGGCAGCCATCGATGCTTTCCAGGACGGCATCATCGGCAAGCGCCTGCCACTCTGGTTGCGTCAGGCACCCGCCGAGCAACTGCCAGAGATCAGCATGGCATTGGCAAATAGCCTGCGCTGTCGTGAGCAAGTGAATGCGCTGCTGCGGGGCATCGAAAGCATCGACAGTTTCGTTGCAGCGGGCCTGGAAAAGGCCCTTGGCGAGCGTTACGGGATTGTTCGTAACGCGCGCGCGCTCAGGTTTCTGGAGGGCCGTCGGGAACCTGTGATCAACAGTCAGCCGGTTGGCGCGCACCTTACCGAAGTGGTCTACGAAGAAAAGCCGCTGCTCGAGGTGGTCCTGCGCAACTTCACTGCCGAGCAGGCCCAGGCGGGTGGCCAGCCGCGTGGTAATCGCCTACTGGTTTCGCGTCAGGGCAGGGGCGCACCGCCCACCAGCATCGAACTTGCCACGCTGTGCCGTGAGCTGGATTTGGGGGCGTGTTATCAACGTCACCTGGATTCCACTCTGAAGCCCGCGGGTGATGCCAGGCGCGTGGAGTCTCAGCTTGGGGATACCAGCCGCTACGCCATGCTGGTGGACGCCTATAAAGCCAGGCAGGAGGGAAAGCTGGATGACAGCGAGCTCAAACTGATGGTGACTGTGTGCGCGGATGGCAAGCTGCTGCGTCTGGCGGGGGACCGTGTTGAAGCCAGGCAACTGAAGCTGCTGGGTTGCCTTATCGAGCAGGTGATCGTGTTCGAGGTAATTGACCAGGGCGTTCTTTTCAATACCACGCGCCGGGTATTGCTCTATGTGCCTGGGGATCCGGTGTCACCTTGGAGCGTATTTGACAGCATCGACAAATTGAACCGGGAACTGGGTCGCCGCTTTCGAGACAAGGCCTATCAGCGTTTCTTCAGCCGCTTCGTGCTGCGCCGTGACAGCCAGGCGTTTTTCGCTCAGGTCATGGCGCTGTTCGATGATCTGGCGGTTTGGGCATTCCGTGATCTCGAGCCGCGTTTGCACCCTTACCCGCAACCGTTGTTCAACAGCCTGGCACAGGCACGTATACGCCAGATCAAGGAAGATGCAGCGATGATCGCGGTACCTGTGGCACGGCTTGATCGTGAGGTTCAGCGCCAGCATGACGAGCGCCTGGAGGCCGAGGGGTGGGCACTGCTCAACCTGGCCAGCTTCTTTGTGCCGGGCCTTGGCGTGGCGCTGCTTGCCGTGACGGCTTGGGAGCTGCTGGGCGAGGTCTACCATGGCTTCGAGGCATGGCAGGAAGGGGATCGCCAAGCGGCACTCGATCATTTGACCCATGTCGCCACTGACCTTGCCGTGCTTGCGACCACGGTTGCGGGGGTTGCCGTGGCACGACGGATTTGGGCGCGCTCCGCGTGCGTTGATGCCATGTTGCCGGCTCGGCTGGAGGACGGCACTGTCAAACTCTGGCAACTCGATTTGACGCCGTTTCAAAGCCAGGCCCCCGTTGCGGCCACCGGCCAGGACGCATTGGGCATTCGGCGCCTGGATGGGCAGGCCTGGATCGAAATGGACGGGTATGACTACCGCGTGACGGCGCCGGCTGGCGACGGTCAGTGGCAACTGTGCCCCGTCGACGGCCACGGGCCGATGCTACGTCACAATGGTGCTGGCGCTTGGCGATTGTGGAGCGAGCAACCGAGTCAGTGGGCCGATAGATACCGCATGTTCCGGCGCTTTGGCGGGGCATTCAGCAGGCTGGGTGACGAAGAGATCGACCAGGTCCTGCTGCTTCATGACCTTGATGGTGACGATGTGCGTAGCTTGCATGTACATGCCCAGGCGCCAAGCCCAGGCATGCTTGACAGTGTGCTGCGGGTCAAGCTCGATCAGCGCATTCGCAGCATGATTGGTTGTCTGCGCAGTGGCATGCCGGTAGAGGATGTAACCGTGCTTGAACATGCGCGGCGGTTGCCAGGTGCGGATGGCCTGCCAGATCAGGCACTGGCTGAGTTGGCATGGACGCAGCGCCGAACACTATTGCATCACCTGTACGAAGCGCTGCAGCCTACCGACAGCCCTGGCAGCGCAGCCCTACGCCGGGTTTTTCCAGGGTTGCACGTGCGCGCTGCACAAGCGTTGGTAAAAGCCGCCAATGGTGTCGAGCGCAGGCGTCTGCTCTCTAGCGGCAGGGTTGCGCTGGGGCTGGCCGAAGCGGCCAGGGGCAGCCTGTCGGCTATGCGTCAGGTCCGGGTACTTGAAGCGCTGTACCTGGATACGCCACAGAATGCAGACCTGGCTCGGGTGGCCCTGGGCCTCTTGCGGTACCTGCCTGGAAGCGAACAAGGTGTGCGCTGGCGCTTGTACGAAGGTTCCCTGGATGGGCCGATGCTGGCGCAAACCGAACAGGGGCAGCGAGCGTTCGATCTGGTGCACTTGAATGGCCGTTTCCAGTTGCTTGATGACCAAGGCAAGGCGCTCGGGGCGCCGGGAGAGTTGTTCGACGTCATGGCGCTAGCCTATACCGATGAGCAACGTGAGGCGATGAGGGTCGGCGAGCCGTTCTCGCACAACCTCAGGGTGCTGCTGGGGCGCGAAGCAGTCAGCCGCCGTGATGAGATCGCTCGTCTGCTCGGCGCGGTACGCCCGGGCGCTGTTCGAATGCCCCTGCGCTTGGCAGATGGGCGTTTGGGCTACCCGCTGGGTGGCGCTGGCGTGAGTGGTTTCGCATCGAGAGGCAGAGCCCTGAGAGCAACGCTGCGGGATCTCTTTCCTTGGTTGAGTGATGTGCAGATCGAGACCCTCGTCGATGAGGCCAGGCGTTCAGGGCATCAACTTGAACGGGTACTGAGCGACCTGAGCAATGAGCTCACGGTACTGCGCAACACGCTGGATACCTGGGTGGCACAGGGACAGGGCGAAGCCAGGGAGGATCGAGATGCCTTGCGCCAGACCTTGTTCAATTGCTGGAGACGGTCGGTCGGTGTTGGGGCGTTGCAAATCGATGCGCAACAAAACCTGCATGCCATCTTCTGCAATTTCAGATTGGACGGCTTGCCCAGCATGCCTGCGCAAGTCAGCTTCAGAGGCGTTACCAGCCTATCGATGTTGCACCTGAATCTCCTGGAAGTACCCAACAGTTTCCTGCTGGCTTTCCCCAACCTGCAAACCCTTGACCTGGGCGGCAACCTGTTGACGCGCCTACCACAACCGCTGCTGCAAATACCGCAACTACGGCATCTGAGTCTGACCCATAACCGGATTCGTCTGAACATGGAGCAAACCGCCACGTTGGCCAGTTGTACGAGCCTGGAGTCTCTCGACCTGTCCCACAATCCACTGGGGCGCCCGTTTCCGCTGGCCGGTTTGACCGAACTGCGATGGCTGAACTTGCGCGACACACACATCACGCAATTCCCCGCAGGCGTGTTCGAGCGTGCTCAGCTGGTATCCGTTGACTTGCGGGAGAACCGCATCAGGCATATTCCGGAGCAGTTTTTCCAGATGCCCGTATGGCGTCGGCGGCGGATCCGCCTGAGCGCGAACCCGTTGGGCGAGGCCCAGATGGGGCGTTTGCGAGCCTCGCTGAGGAGCGACGTTCCTGTGGTCGACGAGGAGCAAGTGTTTCTGCGCCTGCAGCACGCGCGTGAAGTCTGGGGCGATGCGGTGGCCCCGGAGCATCGCGGCTTGATGCTTGCGGCCTGGGACTCGCTGGATGAACGGCAAGATGCCGGGCGCTTTTTCCGTGTCCTTGGGCAGCTTTTGCTGTCCGAGGACTTTCGTGTCAACGCGCGGGCATTGGGCAATCGGGTAATGGCGTTAGTGCAGGCGATGGCCATGACGCCGGAATTGCGCCAGAACTTGCTGTCCGTGGCCAATGATGAGTGGGGGTGCCAGGACGGTGCAACCTGGTGCTTGAGCAACCTCGAACTGAACATGCTTGTCTGGCAGGTAGAACATGCCGCTGGAGAACATAGCGAAGGCGCCTTGCTTGGCCTGGGAAGACGCCTATGGCGCCAGGATGCAGTCGACAGGTTCGCCAGCCGATGGGCAATCCAACACGCCAGGGCGCTGGAAGGCAGCGAAGTGGGGTTGGCCTTCAGGATCGGGCTAAGGGAGCGGCTTGACTTGCCCCTGCAGGTGGGGGAAATGAGCTTCCAGGCTGTTTCAGGCGTTTTGGACGCGGACCTGGCAGAGGCAGAAGCCGCTGTGCGGAACGCGGAAACCCCGGATGAGATCGCACGTTCAATGGTTGATCGTGAATTTTGGCAGGCGCACCTGGAGCGTACCCATCCTGACCAATTCGCTGCGGTCGACTTGCCCTTCAGGCGACAGCTTGAAACGGTACTTGACGATGAAGCGCTCCTGGAGGGCGCAAAGATCGAGCAGGCGGATGCCATTCGAGATGCGCAGCGTGCTGCACGCAGGGGGCTGATGCTGGACATGACGATTCGTGCGATGGAAGCGGGGCCCGAGGAGCTAGGCATACCGGTGCGTTGACCACAACTCAGGGTAAGGGTTTACCTGGCCCTGACCAAGGCGGCTTTGGGCTATGCTCAGTCTGGGTGACGGTGGATTGTGCCAACGCCGTTGCCCTGGCTTCAGGTAGCTCGGAAATCGACAGTTACTTTTGCACCCCCCGTTCTTGTGTGAAGTGGTTTAGGCTCCTTGTCGGATTTTTCTCCGTGATCTGTAGTCATTGGTATATCGAGACAATAAGGAGATACGCATGCTCGTCCGGTCACTGACCCTCGCAACCTTGCTTGCTGTTGCCGGCCCCCTGTTTGCCGCAGACAGTGATGCGCCTTTAGCCAAGGAACTGGGTAAGGCCAGGCCGTTGGTGGTTATCGCCCCGAGCAGTGCCGACCCGACCTTGCGCGGGTTGAACAAGGCGCTCGAGGATCCGGCCACCCAGGCAGCCTTCAAGGAGCGCAACCTTGTGCTGTACAGCGTCGCCAACATGATGGGCAAGCGCGAGGACAAGAACCTCGAACAGCAGACCACCATGGCCCTGATTCGTGAACTGAAGCTGGGGGCGAGCAAGGGCACCAAGGTGATCCTGGTCGGCAAGGATGGCGAGCGGCACATGCTCAAGGACGACGACACTGGCGAGGCCATCGACCCGCAGGTGATCTTCAAGGCAGTCGATGAACTGCCTGCCAGCGAAAAGGCGGTGGCGGCGCCCGAGCCCGTAGCAGCGGCACCGGAAGCCAAGGCCAAGGACACCAAGCCGGCCAAGCCAGCCAAACCGGCGGCCCCGCCCAAACCGCTGGAAGACTGAACACGCATCATGGCCCCAAGGCACGTTGGGGCCAGCTGCCAGGTGTTGTGTATCCCACTGTATCTGCGCGCACGGCAGACCTACTGCCATACAAAAGCGCGCCCCACACGATACATCCACGACAAACCGCAACGGCCTAATGGCTCCACTTTCCAACCACTGTGGAGCTACATCATGACTCAAGCAAAAACTACCCTCGGCCTGCTCGGCGCCGCCCTGATCGGCAGCATGGCACTGAGCAGCAGCGCGTTTGCCGTCGAACCATTGGCCCAGGGTTACCAGCTGGCATCGGCCAAGGTGGCCGGCGAGGGCAAGTGTGGTGAAGGCAAATGCGGCGCCAGCGGCAAGGTCACCCAGAGCGAAGGCAAATGCGGCGAAGGCAAGTGCGGTGACGCCTCGTTCGCCAAGACCGACAGGGACCACGATGGCAAGGTTTCGCGCGAAGAGTTCGTGGCGGTGGCCAAGGACCGTGCGGGCGACTTCGACAAGATCGACAGTAACCATGATGGCTTCATCTCCGAACAGGAAGCAGCGGATCACCTGAAGGCGATTTACCAGGCCAACGGCAAGGCCATGCCTGAAGGGCTGTTCAGCCACTTGAACAATAAGTCCTGACCTTATCCCTTGATGTGATGCAACGCCCCTCCTGCTGGTCAGGCGGGGCGTTGTGCCTGTTGGAGACCTGTTTATGCTTCCCGCACTGTTGAATACTGGGTTGGGCTTGCGCCGTGGCCTGTTGCCGGAACTGCTCGCCATGGCGCCGGGTGCAGTGGACTTTCTCGAATGCGCGCCGGAAAACTGGATTGCCGTGGGCGGTGCCTACGGTAAGGGGTTGGCCGAGTTGGCGGAGCGTTTTCCCATCACCTGCCATGGGTTGTCGTTGTCGTTGGGGGGGAGTGCGCCGCTGGACTGGCAGTTCCTCGACCAGATCCGGCAGTTTCTCGATCGCCACCAAGTGCGCTTGTATAGCGAACACCTGAGCTACTGCAGTGATGACGGGCACCTGTACGACTTGATGCCCATCCCGTTCACCGATGAAGCGGTGCACCATGTGGCGGCGCGCATACGCCGGGCGCAGACGCACCTGGAACGGCGTATCGCTGTCGAGAACATCAGCTACTACGCCGCCCCTTACGCTGCGATGAGTGAACTTGAATTTATTCGTGCAGTACTCGATGAAGCCGACTGTGACCTGCTGCTGGACGTCAACAATGTATTCGTCAATGCCTGCAATCACGGCTATGACGCCCGGGAATTCCTTGAAGGCTTGCCCCGGGCGCGGGTGACCTGCATGCACATTGCCGGTCATTACGATGAGGCCCCGGACCTCAAGGTCGACACCCATGGGGCGCCGGTCAAGGAAGATGTCTGGGCACTGTACGCGTTCGCCTGTGAACGCTTTGGGGTGCAGCCGACCGTGCTCGAACGTGACTTCAACCTCCCCCCACTGGCACAGCTGCTGGAGGAGACAGCACGTATCCGTGACATGCAGCGTAGCTGGGGAGGGCAGAGGCATGAATGAGACCTTGCGCGAACAGCAATACGCCTTGGCTCGCCACCTGCGCGACCCGCTGCGCAATGCTCCGCCACCTGGCGCGCAAGCACGGCGCCTGAAGATTTACCGGGAGTTATTCTATGGCGCCATCGAAGGCTTGCTGGCCGGCAGCTTTCCTGTCATGCGCCAGGCCCTGGGCGAGCAACGTTGGCATGTGCGGGTGCGTGATTTCTATGCCAACTACCGTAGCCAGACACCGTTGTTCACCGAGATTGCAGAGACGTTCGTCGATTACTTGCAAGGCGTGCAGCCGGATGCGCCCTGGCAGTTGGAACTGGCGCATTACGAGTGGATCGAGACGCAGCTGTACCTGAGCGATGCCGAGGATCCGCTGCATGATCCTGCGGGTGACCTGCTGGCTGGCGAGCCGCTGTTGTCTTGCGTGGCGCGGGTGCTGGCCTACCGGTGGCCGGTTGAGCGCATCAGCGCCGATTACCAGCCAACGGTTGCGCCAGAGGCGCCGACCTTGCTGCTGGTTTATCGCGATGCGGGGTTGCAGGTGCGCTTTGCGCGGTTGGCACCGATGGCGTATCGGTTGCTGGTGGAGCAGGGGCGTGGACGGGAGCGGTTGCAGGCGTTGGGTGGGGATCTGGAGCAGGGGCTGGGGTTGCTCCAGGGGATGCGCGAAGCGGGCATCATTGTCGGCACGGTTTGAGAGCATTGGGGGCGCAAAACGCCCCCGCGATACTACTTGCTGAACCGCATCCTGAGCCAATGATCCAGGCTCAAGCGCCCGGCGCCCTTGAGCAGCAGAGGCAGCAATGCAACCAAGTAGATCAGCGGCAATTTGTAATTGCCAAAGCCCTGGTCGGTAATCGCATACCCCTGCGCCAGCTCAGCCAAACCTGACCAGTGCGCCGGCCAATGCACCGCCGCAATCGCTACTACGGTCACGACCATCAAGCCAAAGGAAGCCAGCCGGGTACCCAGGCCCAACAACAGCAGCAACGGCAGCACCAGCTCCGCCCACATCGACAGCTGCCAGTTCAGCTCGACTGGTAGCAGGTTGAAGGGGAATGGGAAGCGGGTTTGCAGGTCGGCGAACCAGTTGCTGCCATTGAACTTCTCCCAGCCGGATTCAAAAAACTCCCAAGCCAGGAACAGCCGTAACGGCAGGTCGGCGCTCCAGCTGCCGATGTGGTCGAAGGTGGTCAGGGTAATGGCTTTCATCAAGGTGGCTCCCGGGGCTAGTTGTGTGACCGGGAGTGTGTGGTTGTGGGGTGTCTGCAGTGTGTCGGCGGTGCGGGGGTTGTGTATCGGATTGTAGGTGCGCGCTTTTCAGTTGAGCTCGATCCGTGCGCACAGCCCGCCACTTTCGCGGTTGCTTAGGGTCAGTCGCCCCCCCATGGCCTGGATCAGCTGGTGGGCAATGGCCAGCCCCAAACCGGTGCCACCCGTGCTGCGATTACGCGAACCCTCCACCCGGTAGAACGGCTTTAGCACTTCATCCAGTTCGCCACTGGGTATCCCAGGCCCGTTGTCGAGCACACGGATCACGGTCATGCCGCCCTCGCGGCACACTTCCAGTTCGGCAGCACCGGCAAACTTGAGCGCGTTATCCACCAGGTTCACCAGCACTCGGCGCAGGGCATGCGGGCGGGTTTCCAGCAGGCTGCCGGTGCTGCCGTGGCGCGCCACCTGGGCGCCGCTGTCCTGATAGTCGAATACCAGGCTGTCGAGGAAGGCATCAAGGTTGACCCTGCAAGGGGCTTCGGTGCTGGTATCCATGCTGCGGGCATACGCCACGCCTTCGCGCACCAGGTGCTCCATTTCGCCTAGGTCGCTCCACAACTTGTCCTTTTCCACCCCCTCGTCCATCACCTCGACGCGCAGCTTCATGCGGGTGATCGGCGTTTGCAGGTCGTGGGAAATGGCCGCCAGCAACTGCATGCGTTCCTTGAGGTGGGCAGCGATGCGCGCCTGCAGGGCGTTGAAGGCCACCGCCGCGTAGCGCACCTCGCGGGGGCCGCTTTCATCCAGTTGCACACCGGGGCGGTCCGGGTCGAGGTTGTCCACCGCCCGGGCCAGTCGGGTGAGCGGGCCGATGGCCAGGTGCACTGCCAGCCAGGTACACAGCAACAGCACAGCCAGCTGAATCAGCAGTACCACGGGTAGCCAGCGTGCCACCGGCACCGGCGACGGGGTCACGTCGATGGTCAGTGGCGCACCGTCGGCCAGGTTCAGGTGTGCCTGGAAGTGCGCATTCGGTCCGGGGATTTCCTGGAAGGTCAGGCGATAGTCGCTGCCAATGGCCTTGACGATCGACTCGGCGGCCATCGGCGGGTCGCTGCTGGTCATTGCTTCGCCTGTCTGGCCCTGGTCGAGGCGGTAGCGATAGGTGCGCCGTTCCAGGCGTGGCAGCCAGGCAGCACGTTCGGCTGCGGGAAGGCGGTCGAGGATGGCGACCGAAGTGGCCACGTCCTGCTCCAGGTTGTTGAGCATCATCGAGCGGCTACTGATATAGCGCTCGTAGGCCTGCAGGCCGAACGACAGGCCGTAGGCCAGCACCAGGCCGGTGAAGAAGATCAGTGCCAGGCGCGAGGCCAGGGTACGAGGCCATTTCATGACAGCGACTCGAGCAATTGCACCGGCAGCGAGAACACATAGCCCTCGCTGCGCACGGTCTTGATACAGCTGGGCTCGCGGGCATCGTCGCCCAGTCGTTGGCGCAGGCGGCTGACCAGCAAGTCGATGGAGCGGTCAAAGATGTCGGCCTCGCGGCCTTGGGTCAGGTTAAGCAGTTGTTCACGGCTGAGCACCCGCTGCGGGTGGTCGAGGAACACCCGCAACAGGCGGTATTCGGCGCCGCTCAGGGCCACCAGGGTACCTTCGCTGTCGAGCAGGTGGCGCGCGGTGGTGTCCAGGCGCCACTGGCCGAAAGCAAGCAGGCGGCTGCTTTCGCTGATGGTCAGGTTGGGCGGCAGCATGCGCGTGCGGCGTAGCACGGCGTTGATACGGGCGAGCAGTTCGCGGGCCGAGAACGGCTTGGTCAGGTAATCGTCGGCGCCCATTTCCAGGCCGATGATCCGGTCGGTTTCGTCGTTGCGGGCGGTCAGCATCAATACCGGGGTGTTGCGGTGCTTGCCGGCACGCAGTTCACGGCACAGCAGCAGGCCATCGTCGCCGGGCATCATGATGTCGAGCACGATCAGGTCGACGCTGTTGGCTTCGAGAAAGGCGCGCATCTGCCGGCCGTCGGCGACGATGCTGGTACGCAGGCCGTTCTTCTTCAGGTAGTTGCCGACCAGTTCGCGGATTTCGCGGTCGTCGTCGACGATCAGGATGTGATCGACGTGTTCCATGCGCTGCGTTCCTGTGCAAAGAGGGGATGGGCGCAGTGTACCGAGCGCGTTCGCGCTTGCCTGCGGGGGTTTGTATTGCAGTGTATCTGCCATGGGTACAGATACAGCAGAAAGCACATCACCGTGTTGGGCGACACATACGGGATACCTGGCAGGCGTGAAATGGCTCTCGACCGGGGAACAACACTCCCCACACCCAAGTGTTACTCAGGAGAGATGCCATGAACGTCAAGACTTTCGCCAGCGCCAGCCTGTTCGCCGTGCTCAGCTTCGGTGCCATCGCTGCCCAGGCCGCCGCTACCCCGATGCACGATGGCGGGGCCATGCAGTACCGCTACGGCGAGCACCTGGATGTGAAGAAAGTGCTGTCGGTGCAGGATGATCAGAGCAATGCCTGTGGGCTGGTGAACACCCGCATGGACTACCTTGACTCCCATGGTCAGCCACAGAGCGTGCAGTACCGTACCTACGCCACCGGCGGTTGCCATGACAATTGATCGCCGCCTGATGTTGAAGGTGGGTGGTGTTGCCCTGGCGTTGACGGGGCTGGGCCTGGCCGGGCACCTGATGGCACGCGACAGCTACGGCGCCATGCCGTCGCTGTCGGGCGCCAGCCAGTGGATCAACTCGGTGCCACTGGATGGCCCGGCGCTCAAGGGTAAGGTAGTGCTGGTGGATTTCTGGACCTGGGACTGCATCAACTGCCAGCGCAGCCTGCCGCATGTCAACGAATGGGCGCGGCGCTATGCCGACCAGGGGCTGGTGGTGGTTGGGGTGCACACGCCAGAGTACGACTACGAGCATGATGTCGCCACCTTGCGGGGCAAGGTGGCCAGCCTGGGGATTGCCTACCCGGTGGCGGTGGATAACGACTACAACGTGTGGAATGCCTGGGGCAACCAGTTCTGGCCGGCCCATTACTTTGTCGACCGCAAGGGGCAGGTGCGCCATGTGCACTTTGGCGAAGGGGATTATGGCGGGCAGGAACAGGTGATACAGGCTTTGCTGGATGAAAAAGGGTGATCGGCCTGCATGGCCAGTCAGCGCCGCCGCAGCACAGTGGCCAACCCGACAGTCAGCACCACGGCGCAGAGCATGGCCAGGCTGATCGTGATGGCCATGCCCAAGGTTTCGAGCAGCCCCGCCAACACCAGATAAAACGCAATGACCCCCACTGCGCCGATCGCATTGCCCCGCACCATCGCCGCCATTGCGGCCCGCCCGCCCTGCACATGGGCGAACACCACCAGCGGCCAGGCAATCACCGGGATCGGCGCCAGCATGCCGCTGGTCGCCGGGCCCAGCCAACTGGCCAGGCGGGTGATGACCATCAGCAGGCAAGTGGCAGACACCATGCGCAGGGGGATCTCCCAGTAGCGGTGCCGGGGGCGGGCCAGGGTATCCGGCGTGGGCTCGCGGCCGCTGGCGTCGATCAACACGCAGATCAGCGCCAGCGCCACGGCAATCGACAGGTACAGGCTGCCCCAGTGGGTAAACGCATAGGCGGCCAGGCCATAGCACAGCAACGCCAGCAGGACGGACGCAGCGATGCCGAGGCGGCGGGTGGCCAACAAATAGAAGGTGTAGGTGGTCTGCACCGCTGCCAGGCCACCCAGTGCACCGGGTATCGCCCCCAAGGCAAAGGCCGGGCCCTGTTCCAGGCAGAGAAAGGTGATCACCAACGCCGAGGTGATCGGCAGGCCGGACAGCAGCCCACCCAGCAGGCCGCCCCAGCGCCGGGAAGCAAGCGAGATGGCCCACATCAACAAAGGAGTGACCGTCAGTTTCAGGTAAAACAGGGTCATTGCGGGTGTATCCAGGCTAATTGAAGGCGCGCCCGCCGTCGGCATTGGGTGGGGCGCGGATGCGTCAGGCGCGGCTGGCCTCCAGGGCCTGGGCCAGGTCGGCGATGATGTCGTCGCTGTGCTCGATGCCGATCGACAGGCGCACCATGTCCCGTGGCACGCCGGCCTTCTCCAGCTCCTCGTCGTTGAGCTGGCGGTGGGTGGTGGAGGCGGGGTGGCAGGCCAGAGACTTGGCGTCGCCGATGTTCACCAGGCGCACCACCAACTGCAGCGCATCGATGAAGCGTGCGCCGGCCGCCTGCCCGCCCTTGATGCCGAACGACAGGATTGATGCCGGTTTGCCGCCGGTATAGCGCCGGGCCAGTTCATGCTCGGGGTGGTCGGGTAGCCCGGCGTATTTCACCCAGGCCACCTGTTCGTGGGCCTGAAGGTACTGGGCGACCTTCAGCGCATTTTCGGTGTGGCGTTCCATGCGCAGGGCCAGGGTTTCCAGGCCTTGCAGGATCAGGAAGGCGTTGAACGGTGACAGCGCGGCGCCCGTGTTGCGCAACGGCACCACGCGGCAGCGGCCGATGAAAGCGGCAGGGCCGAAGGCTTCGGTGTAGGTGACGCCGTGGTAGGACGGATCGGGGGTGTTGAGCAAGGCGAACCGTTCTTTGTTGTCGGCCCAGGGGAACTTGCCAGCGTCGATGACGATGCCGCCGATACTGGTGCCGTGGCCGCCAATGTACTTGGTCAGCGAGTGCACGACGATGTCCGCGCCGTGCTCGAACGGTCGGCACAGGACTGGGGTGGCCACGGTGTTGTCGACGATCAGCGGCACACCGTGACGGTGGGCGGCCTCGGCCAGCGCGGCAATATCGACAATGTTGCCAGCGGGGTTGCCAATGGACTCGCAGAACACCGCCTTGGTGCGTGCGTCGATCAACGCTTCGAGGGCGGCGATGTCGTCATGGGCGGCGAAACGGGTGTGGATGCCCATGCGTGGCAGGGTGTGGGCCAGCAGGTTGTAGGTACCGCCGTACAGCTTGGCCACCGAGACGATATTGTCACCGGCTTCGGCGACGGTCTGGATGGCGTAGGTGATGGCCGCCATACCCGACGCCACCGCCAGCGCGCCCACCCCGCCTTCGAGGGCAGCCATGCGCTGCTCCAGCACATCGTTGGTCGGGTTCATGATGCGCGAGTAGATATTGCCGGCCACCTTCAGGTCGAACAGGTCGGCGCCGTGCTGGGTGTCGTCGAAGGCGAAGGAGGTGGTCTGGTAGATCGGTACGGCCACCGCCCGGGTGGTCGGGTCGGGGCTGAAGCCCGCATGGATGGCAAGCGTTTCCAGCTTCATGCAATCGTTCCTTGAGCGTGGGTGGAAGCGTTCGAGCATGCGTCGGCGGGCGGGCGTGGGTCAAGGACGTCGTGGTTGTGCCCGTGCGCCTGCGCCGACTGTAAAGATAGGCAAAGTTTCCCCGGGCCATCATGCCGCCGCTCTAGAATCCGCCCGCTGCCAAGCCGGCCAACGGCGGGCAGCGGATCTAGCCTAGTGGAGCGTTGCTATGAAGTTGAAACACCTTTTCCGCGCAGCCCTGGTGGCGGCGCTGGTATCCGCCTTGTCGGGTTGCTGGATGTTCATGCCGCCGGGTGGTGGTGGGGGGCATGGTGGTGGCCACGGCGGTGGCGGTGGCTTTGGCGGCCACCAAGGCGGCGGCCCACGCTAAGCTGCCCCCCTGCACAGAGCGGTCAATTATTGCTGTGCGCTGCCACCGCGTTGGCCAGCAGCTTGAAAACCTTCAGTGGGCTCATTTCGATGGGCTGGTCGGCCGGCTGCGCATTCGGCGTTACCCACGCCTCGTCAGAGTGTGAGTACACCGAGCTGTAGTGCATATCGTCCAGGCTTACCCCGGGGGCGCTCCAGGACAGCATCAGGGCGAGCAGCAGATGCTCTCGCAGCCCTGCGCGTGGTACGTGGTCGGCCGACTTGGCGAGCGCAGCGAACATCCTGTGCAGAAATGCCCCCAAGTGCTCTACTTCTTCAGGTGTAGCCCGTGCTGCACTGCCACGGTACAGCGAGACGTGGCAGATCGACTTGTCGCTGACCTCCTCGGGTAGCGGAACCAGGATATCGGTCGGCATCTCCGGTATTTCGAAGCTGAGCAAATGGTCGAATCGATCGTCGCGCTCAGGCGTACGGTAGTAATCGAAGTACTGAGGCATGAAGCCATGTTCCCTGGCGGTGGTCAATGTGACGTCGATGATGAAACCCAGGCGTTGCAGACCCTCAAGCATGTAACGGATGCCTTCGTCGAGCACTTCGCGATAATTGCGGTTGCGCTCACCTTGAGCGTTGAAAATGTGCCCTTCGACATCCCGCACATCAGCCAGCAAGTTGCGCAATACGTCACGCCGGCCTGCATAGAAATACTGCCAGGCGTGCTCCCAACGCACCTGTTCGAAGTCCACGGCAGGTTGAACGTGAGTGGGTAGCGCCGATTGTTTGGCCTGCAGCGCGTTGATCTGTTTCTTCAGTTCTTCAATCTGTGCTGTCAGTGCCCTTTCCTGGGTCGACAGGCCTTCACGCATGCCCAGGCGCAGTGTGTCGATACGCGTCTGTCCGGAGACTGGGTATTTGAAGCGTGCCACTGCAGGGCGGTGGTCCCCCAACACATGTTCGCACCAGCGTGCGAAGGTCGCGTGCTCGCCATTCGCCTTGGGCAAGCGTTTGCTTAACTTGTTCAGTGTGCTGTCGTCGAATTCGCTGCAATCAAGCAAGACGTCGTAGCGTTTCAGGATGTTCAACTGAACCTGTTGAACGAGGGCGTCGCGATCCATGCCTAGGGGCTCCGTGGCGGTAGAGAGGGCTGCGCAGCACAGCACGGGCAGTTTACGTTGCCGGTAAATTGATGGCTACTGGCTATCGTGCTGTAGGTGTTCAGCTTGCACCGTTTCGGCGGGTGGCACGGCGGCCTGGGAACGCTGCAGCGTAGCGTTCTTGTTCGCCACGCCGAACGGCACATGCACCATCGGCAGATTCCCCGCTGGCGATTGCAAATGCGTGCGCTGGTCGTCGAAGAACACATGCGGTTTGAGGATCGACAGCACCCTGGGTTTCTCCATCCCACCCAGAAAGAAGCACTCATCTGGCGACACGCCCCAATCCTTCAAGGTGGTCACCACCCGCTCATGGGAAGGTGCATTGCGCGCCGTGACGATGGCAATGCGCAAAATTCGCTTGTACGTCGGGTCCTCGGCCAGCTTGCGATCTTCGAGCATGCGTATCAGCGAAAGCTTGCGGTACAGGTCCGCCAACGGCCCAGGCGAATGCGGGGTGCCCTTGTGCACGCGCTCATGTTCCTGAAAGTCGTCCAGGTTGTCGTTGCGCTTGTACACGCTCTCGGCCTCGTCGTCGGCGATCACGCCATCGAAGTCGAAGGCCACTCGCAGCTCTGTGTCGATTTCATCGTCGTAGATGCGTGTAGGCAGCACGCGCCCGGCCGGGTAGTTGGCGTCGATGGCTTTTTGCACGTCTTCCTCATTGGCACTGAGGAACAGCGAGGCATTGAATGCCGGGATGTATTCGTAAGGCGAGCGGCCCGACATGAACGCCGCGCGGGTGATGTCCAGCTGATAATGGTTGATCGAGCGAAACACCCGCAGGCCGGTTTCGGGCGAGTTGCGCGAGAGCAGTACCACCTCCACTGGCAATTGCTCGGGGAAGGCTTGATTGATGCTCAGGAAGCGGCGAATGAAAGGGAACGCCACACCTCGGGGAAACGGCTCGTCCAGGTTTTGCTCCTGGTGTTGGCGATAGGCCTCGACACCTTCGGACTTGTAGATGTCGTCCGAGACAGTGAGGTCGAACAGCGCACTCGAGGCAACGCCGATGACCAGTTTTTCTTCAATAGGGTAGGGCATGAGTTGCTCCTGCAAGTGGCCTGAAAGCGAGTGTACGCGCACGCTGCGTCGAAAGCCCTCAGGCCTCCGGCGCCAGCCCGAGCAGTACTTGAATCTGGTGTTGCAGCTGGCTCACATGTTCGCGCTCCGTGCGCAGAGCCGCGTGCAGCGTGCTGTTCTCCTGCCTGTGGATACGTGCGGTGTGTTCCAGTTCACGGTCGCTTTGCAGCAGGCTCCATATCTCGCCTTGGCGGACAAGTTGGAGACACACCAGCAGCAGAGTAATGCCGCAGACACCCAGCAGGGCGATTTCGATTGCTTCCATGTAACGTTCCTCGGGAGTGGTCATCAGCTGGTAAGCAAAAAGATATGTCGCCAATAATTACATGTCGATAGTGATGACTTATACAGGTAAGAGAATGGTGCAGGTTCAGCGGGACTCGCCCTGGCGCGTCATGACGCAGCGGCAGGCAATTTGATATCACTCAGTGCAAGCGATGCCACGGTGGACAAGGCTTTGCCAGCATTGAGGGTGCCGTGAGCAGACGGTGCACGCCTTCACCAAGATGTGACTGGCTACTTTACATATCTGGCTTGGTCAGCCTTGTCAGATACCTGGCCAATTTCTCAATTCCATAACTCATCAGTGGATCCGGTGATGCCATTTTGATAGCTTCCCCCGCTTTATCGCAGTATCCGGATAGATTGATGAACCAGCCACACGAACACAGCACTCTGACGCCTTCCAGCGAGGCGGATGTGGACAGGGTGATCGAGAACACTATTGAGGCAGACGCTTTGACCCGGCAGGCCACCGAGCAAGGCGCGTTGATGGCCAGTATCGAGGTGCTGAACAAGAAGCTGGTGGCAAGTACCCTGGCCCGGGTGCAGAAGGAAGGGGCGATTCGCAAGAGCCTTGAGCAGCATCAGCAGCAACTGGCAGCCAGCAACCTGGCCCGGGAAGGCCTGTCCACCACAATGACCACTGCGTTGAAGAAGCTCGCACTGGCAACCAGCGCTCAGGCAGACCGTGTGGACAGCGTGGAGTCACGGCTAGCAAGCCTGGCTGAGCGTCAATGTGAATGCGAACAGCAGTCAGCACCCGGTTGGCCAGCGTATCTGGAACGGCACGCCGTGTCGTTGCTGGCCTTGGCCGTGGCGGTCTTTACGCTGGGGCTGCACCTGCTCGGTTAACGCGGACCGGCATCGCGCAGGGTGGCTTGGCCCTGGCGTTCTATTGCCGTCAGATCAGGATGTAGTCGCTGCGTACCACCAGCGGCTCATGCGGCCCTTCGACCAGGTGCACAAACTGCCCGTCCACCTGATCGATCGCCAGGCATTCATCGACATCGAGCAGGGCATCGGTGTGCGGCTTCAGCCAATGCGCTTGCATCCGCTGCTTGCCCAGGGCCTTGGCTGCAGCCTTGTTGTGGGCGGCAACCAGCAGGAAGCGGTGCGCCTCGCCGAACACATCGCGTTCATACCCGCCGAGGTTGATGAAATACAGGCGCAGAGCGCCGCGTGCGGGTGAGCCCGGGCGCAGTTCAATGCGCTGGCCGTCTACGCCGTGCACTTCCAACCACGAATCGATGTGCAAGCCTTGCGGGCTACCGAACCACGCCTTGCGCAGCTGCGGGTAGGCCTGTTCGAAGGTATCGGCCTGGGCGAATACCACGTCGTGGACTTCAATCTTGGCGCCGGGGTGGCGGCCTCCGAGCATGACGACGTAAAGCATGGGCGATCCTTTGCAGGGTTGATGTAAGCGTGCGGCATTAGGACAGGTGCTGTATCAGAAAGTCCACAAAAACCCGCACTCGCGCGGGCATCGCCGGGCCACCGACGAACACTGCATGGATCGGCTCGCGGTCGTCAGGGTTGTATGCCTCGAGCAACGGCACCAGCCGCCCACTGGCCAGGTCATCGACCACGGTGAAGGTGCCGATTCGCGCGATGCCGGCACCCAGCCTGGCCAGTTGCGCCAAGGCTTCACCGCTGCTGCATTCGATATTTCCCGCCACCCTCAACGAGAACGTTTGCCCGTCGCGACGAAACGGCCAGTCGGGGGCGGCGCGGCGGAAGTTGAAGCGCAGGCAGTTGTGCCGGGCCAGGTCTTCAGGCTCAAGCGGGGTGCCGCAGCGTTGCAGGTAGTCAGGTGAGGCAACTACCACCTGGCCGGTTTCGCCAATGGTACGGGCGCTCAACGAGCTGTCCGGAAGGTGCCCGAAACGCAGCGCCACGTCGGCCTGGCCGCCGAGAATGTCGGCTACCTCGTCGCTGAGGGTCAGGTCGACCAGCACCTGCGGGTAGCGCGCGCTGAAGGCTGCCAGTAGCGGCACGACGGTCAGCCGGGCATGGCCCAGCGCAGCGCTGACCCGCAAGCGCCCGCGTGGCACGCCCTGGTCTGTGATGGCCTCTTCGACTTCGAGCATGTCTGCCAGCACCCGCCGCGCGCCGCGCAAGTACGCCTCACCCTCGGGGGTGAGGGTGATCGCCCGGGTGGTGCGCAGCAGCAGGCGAGTGCCCAGGCGCTGTTCGGTGCGGGCGAGGATGCGGCTGACCGCGGAAGGCGTCAGGTTCAGTGCCCGCGCGGCAGCCGATAGGCTGCCCTCGTGTGCCACCCTGGCAAAAACCTCCATCTCTCCAGATCTGCCACTGAAGTCCATTTGTGCCTCACAAGCAAAGGTGGTTCGCAAAAAAGCAGTCTAGTGCGACTTTGAAACAGATCGTAGCATTCGCGGCATAGATAAGGAGCTTGCCATGCGTATCAATCCACCTCTCGTCGCACTCGCCATCGGTGCCTTTGGCATCGGTGTCACGGAGTTCGCCCCCATGGGCATGTTGCCCAGTATCGCCACCGACCTTGGTGTTTCCATTCCTGCTGCCGGGCTGCTGGTCAGTGCCTATGCCATTGGCGTGCTGATCGGCGCGCCTTTGATGACCCTGGCCACGGTGAAGATCCCACGGCGTTACCTGTTGATCGGGCTGATGGCCATTTTCACCCTGGGTAATTTGATGTCGGCCCTGGCCAGTGACTACGCCAGCTTGCTGGTGGCCCGCGTGGTCACCTCGCTCAACCACGGTGCTTTCTTCGGCATCGGCTCGATCGTCGCGGCCAGCGTGGTGCCGCCCGAGAAGCGCGCTGGGGCCGTGGCAGCCATGTTCATGGGCTTGACCCTGGCCACCATCGGCGGAGTGCCGTTGGCGACCTGGTTTGGTGAAATGCTGGGCTGGCGCACGGCGTTCTGGGGTATAGCCGGGCTTGGCCTGGTGGCGATGACCACGCTCTGGTACGCGCTGCCCAATGTGGCCGCGCCCAAGGGGGATGGGGCCCTGGCCGAAATCCGCGTGCTAGGCCGTGGGCCGGTGCTGGCGGCGTTGTTGCTGACCGTGGTGGGTTCCAGTGCGATGTTCACGGTGTTCACCTACATTGCGCCGATCCTGCAAAGCGAAGCGGCGGCGTCCACCACCTTCGTGACGGCCATGCTGGTGTTGTTCGGTGTCGGCCTGACCCTGGGCAACGTGTGGGGCGGCAAGGCGGCGGATCGCTCGATCGATCGCACGTTGATCCTGTCGTTGGCCGTTTTGATTGCCGTGTTGCTGGTGTTCCCGCTGGTGCTGGACTGGCCGCTGCCGACGGCTCTGGCGATCCTGGTCTGGGGAGCAGCGAGCTTTGCTTTGGTTCCACCCCTGCAGATGCGGGTGATGGAAGCGGCCAAAGATGCGCCCAACCTGGCATCGGCAGTCAACATTGGCGCGTTCAACCTGGGTAACGCGATTGGCGCGGCACTGGGTGGCGCGGTGATCAATGCGGGGCTGGGTTACCCGGCGATTTCCCTGGCGGGCGCGGCGATGGCGGCGTTGGGGTTGGTGATGGTGCTGCTGTTTGCCTGGCGTGGGCGAGTAGTGGCTGCAGCGGGGCAGGTGGCGCTGTAGCACGCTGAGTTCGCGCCCCTACCGCGACACAAGGTCGCTTCCACAAGTGCAGCGCAAGCTCCAGGTGCTGCGCGGTCTCTGTGGGAGCGGCCTTGTGTCGCGATGGGCTGCAAAGCAGCTACCGCCCCTGTACACACCCACCCCGCCCGCCGATAAAAGTCGTTGTTGGCGTTACGGCGTACCATTGCGGCCATGCAGGTGATAGGCCGGGCGCTCGCTCAGGCGTTCGTAGTAGTCGCGCACTGCCGGCAAGTGCGGGTGCTCGAATGGCGTTTCGAACCAGCGATTGACCGACAGGCCGATAGGGATGTCGGCCAGAGTGAACTGGTTGCCGGCCACATAGGCACCGGTGCCGGCCAGCTGACGGTCGAGGATGTGCATGTAACGCGACCACTCCGCGCAACCGGCCGCAAGCGCCTGTGGGTCTTGGTGGGCGGGTGAATGCCTGACCAGCGACATGAACGCGTAGCTCCACGAACGGTTCAGGTCCGAGGCCTGCCAGTCGATCCACTGGTCGATCCGGGCCCGCGCCTGCGCTTCGCTTGGATAGAACGCGGTGGCGCCGTAGCGGTTGGCCAGGTAGCGGATGATGCTGTTGGACTCCCACAGCGTAAAGTCGCCATCCTGGATCACCGGGACCATGGCATTGGGGTTCAGTGCCAGGAACTCGGCGTTGTCGGTGGGCTGAAAGCCTGACCCCCAATCCTCACGCTCGAACGCGACCTCGAACTCGGCACAGGCCCACAAAACTTTCCGCACGTTGATGGAAGAGGCTCTGCCCAGTATCCGTAGCATGGTGTTCGTCCTTGTGTAGGGGAGGTTGATCGTCCGCCACTGCCGTGCAGTGGTCAAGGGGCCGAACAGCGACGGAACCGCCCTTCGTAATGTTCTTGTAGTCCATTTCCGAAAGTAACCCTTTTCACCCCCTTGGCTATTGTGGAGGTAGCCGGAGCACCCTAGTCTCCGCACGCCCGCAACCCACCAAGCCCGGTCAGGCTTGCCTGGGGGGCGTGAAGTTGGCACCCTTGGGCGGTTTTGAACGTCTGTAACACGACAGAAGGAAGTATGCATTGAGCTGGGACAAGGTGGGGAAGCTTCTCGTCGCCGTGCTGATTGGCCTGGTGGTCCTGTTGGCCGCCTACGCGTTGCTCAGGGGCAACCCGCGCTTGGAGGCGTCACTGACCTATGCCTACCTCACTTACCCCAGCCAGTTCAGCGAGCGTATCAGCAAGGCCAGCGAACAGCTCAAGTACGAACAATTGCAGGGGCGCATCAACAACATCGAACAGGGCGAACTGAGCCATGACCAGGTCGAGCGGCTGATCGAAATGGCTCAGGCACCGTATGCCCAACTGTTCGCCAAGCCGTTCGAAGCCGGGCTGGTCGACCACCGCACCGGCTTGCTCATCGAGCTGCGCAACAGTGGTGACGCGCAGGTACGCCAGGTGAAAATCCGCCTGCCAGCCAAGGGCCTGGTGCAGGTGCGCGATGCTGCCGGCAACGACACGCTGCTGGAAACCGCAACCGCCCAGGTGGAGATCCCGGCCATAGAGCCAGGCGGTACGTGCAAGGTGTGGGTGTATTTCGACGCAGACTATTCACAGATCCGCCAGGGCGGGGTCAGCATCAGCCACGCCAACGGTGCCGCCAATGTGCAGGTGTACCACGAGGTCATCGGCTTCCCGGCCTTGGTGGCCCGCTACAGCCGCGAGCTGATGGTGTTGCTGGGAGCGCTGGCGGCCACCGTGCTGGGGTTGGGCTACGCCTGCCTGGCACGACGTACTACGCGGTAAGCGCCTGCAGAAAAATGCGGGCATGCGTGTGCTGCAATCAAAGGTTATTTGCTGCAAACGCAACGCTGCCCCATTGACCACCCTTTATAGTGCTCGGCATTACAAGAGCCATGCCGAGCCTGCCTGATGATCCCTTCCCTGGACTCCATTTTTTCTCGCCTGCGCCTACGCCAGTTGCGCCTGTTGATCGAGCTGGACCGTTGCGGTTCGCTGCACAAGGCGGCCGAAGCCATGGCCATCTCCCAGCCCGGTGCCACAAAGGCCTTGCGCGAGGTGGAAGAAGTGCTGGGCGTACCGTTGTTCCAGCGCTTGCCTAGTGGTTTGGTGGCCAACGATGTGGGCCGTTGCGTGGTGCGCTATGCGCGGCTGATTCACAGCGACCTGGGGCATTTGCGCGAAGAAGTGCTGGGCATCGTACAAGGCCAGGGTGGGCGGCTGGCGGTGGGCTGCATCATGGGCGCTATGCCGGCGCTGGTCAGCGCCTTGGGGCGCTTGCGCCGCAAACAGCCACAGTTGGCCGTGGAGATCGCCGAGAACACCAGCGCCAATCTGCTCGCTCAGCTGGATGAGGGGCGGCTCGACCTGGCCATCTGTCGACCGGGCCTGGGCCGTAACGCTGCGGAATATGCCTTTGTCGAACTGGCTCATGAGCCACTGGCGGTGGTCGCGCACCCACAGCACCCACTGGCTGGGGCGATGGCCCTGGAGATCGGCGAGCTGAGCCAGTACCGTTGGGTTGTCTACCCGGCCAACATGCCCATGCGCCAGGCGCTGGAGCGCGAGTTGAGCGAGGCCGGAGTGCAAGTGCCACGCTATCCGCTGGAAACCTTCTCCACCTTCGCCACCTTCATGCTGCTGGAAGATGATCCGAGCCTGGTGGCGGTCATCCCGAGTGCAGTGGCGGCCTTCGCCGAACAGCGTGGGTTGCTGGTGTCGCTGGCGGTGCAGCTGCGGGCGTTGAGCGAGCCGTTCGGCATCGTGCACCGGGTAGCGGCGCCATTGTCGCCAGCGGCGCGGTTGCTGGTAGAGGAGTTGGTAGCTGGTTGACGCGCCACAGTGCCTATCCACCCCCGACCCGTTGTTGCAGCGCTGGTGGGGATAAGCAATGGTTATTGGTAGATCAGCTCTTTTCATTATCGGTGGCCGTGACCGGCGTTCTAGATTGTACCGGCACGGCCTGCCTGCAACCCTGTAACTGCATTACATCTAGGAGCAACCCAATGGATCTAGGTATTACCGGCCGCTGGGCCATCGTCTGCGCGGCCAGCCAGGGCCTGGGCAAAGGCTGCGCCGAGGCGCTTGGCAAAGAGGGCGTCAACCTGGTCATCAATGCCCGTACCGACGCCACCTTGCAGCAGACCGCCAATGAGTTGCGCGCGGCTAATCCGGGCATCGAGGTGCGTACCGTAGCCGGTGATGTAGCCGATGCCGAGGTACGTCAGGCGCTGCTGGCGGCCTGCCCGCAGGTCGATATTCTGGTCAACAACGCCGGTGGCCCGCCACCGGGGGACTTCCGTGACTGGGGGCGTGAAGACTGGCTGAAGGCGTTGGACGCCAACATGCTCACCCCCATCGAGCTGATCAAAGCGGTGGTCGATGGCATGGCCGAGCGGGGGTTCGGCCGGGTGGTGAATATCACTTCAGGCGCAGTGAAGGCACCGATCGACATACTGGGCCTGTCCAATGGCGCCCGCAGTGGCCTGACCGGCTTCATCGCCGGACTGGCCCGGCAGCAGCGCCTGGCGGGCAGCAACGTGACGCTGAACAACCTGCTGCCCGGGGCGTTCGACACGGCGCGTCTGCAAAAGACGTTGAAGGCGGCAGGCGGTGATGTGCAAGCCACTGCCCAGGCGCGGCGCAAGGCCATTCCGGCGGCACGCTTTGGTGATGCCGGGGAGTTCGGTGCTTATTGCGCGTTTCTGTGCAGCGCGCAGGCCGGATACATCACCGGGCAGAACCTGCTGATTGATGGCGGGGCGTATCCGGGTACGTTCTGAAAGCTGGGGCTGTAAAGCAGCCCCAATATTCAGATTGAATCAGCCCGGTGATCAGTGAATCGCCACCGGGTTGATATTGACTTGAGTCGAGCCCTTGTACAGCGGCTGGCCCAGCACGAACAGGAACTCGAACGCCTTGTCTTTCACCAGCGCGCGCGTGTCGATCAATTCCAGGTTGTAAATGCCACGCTTGGCCAGCATGAATTGGTTGACCGGGAACTCTTCACCGGTCGGGTTGGGGTATACCTCGGAGGCCCAGGTATCGCCACCGAAGGCGACGATGCCCTGATCCGCCAGCCATTCGGCAGCCGGTAGGTCGATGCCTGGCTCGGTGGCGAGGAACTGCTGGTTATCCTTGCCGACCAACTCCAGCCAGCCGGTGTTGAACAGCACCACATCACCCTTGCGCAGGGTAATGCCTTCTTTCTTCAGCACCGCCTTGATGTCTGCGACGGTAAACGCGGTGCCACCCGGTACGATGGCCTTGCCGAAGTAGGCCGTCATGTCCAGCACCACACCACGCGTGACCATGGGCGGTACTTTCTCCACGCCGAGCTTGGTCACGCCTTCGACGGTGACGAAATCCGCAGCCTTGTTGCCGTTGTAGTAGACGTTGTCGATGCCGATATGACCGATGCCGTTGAGCTGGGTGCCAACGCCGGTCCAGCCGTTGACCAGTTCATCGTTGAAGCTGAACTTGTTGCGGCCGAGGGTCTGGCCGGCCTGCTCGCCGGGCTGGATGTTGTACAGGTGAAAGCTGCGGTGGCGGAACGCCGGCAAGTCCTTGCTCACGGGTACGGCCAAGGGGTAGGTCTTGCCGGTCTTGACCAGGCCGACGGCCTGCTTGACCACGTCTGGGGTGAGCAGGTTGGCAGCGCCGATTTCATCCTGCTTGCCGTACGGCGAGTGCTGCCAGTCGGTGGCAAGGGTAGCCTGGGCAGTGGTCGCCAAGGCGACGGCCAGCAGCAGGGGCTTGAAGCGTTTCATCGTGTACTCCTGAAAGTGATGCGTTGTCAGGAGCGAATTCTGCGCAGGGCCGGCACCGGGAAAAAGCGCTCGGCAGGACAATGATATTTGCCTGCCGGTCAACAACCGCCATCGTGCAGCGCCAGGCTCTGGCGCAGCTGTTCCAGCATGGCCACGCGCAGCGTCTTCGGGGCTTGCACGCGGATCGAACCCGCTTGCGACAGCAGCCAGCCCATCAGTGCCCGGTTGTCGTCGACGGTGGCCACCAATGCCGCGCCGCCGCTCGCTTGCGGGGTCAGCTGCATGTCTGCGGACAGCGGGGATTCTTTCAGCAGGCGCGCCAGTGTGTCGTCCACCCAGGCGTGCAGTTCAACCTGTGCCGGGGGTGTGAGTATGTCCGGTTGCAGTGGCTGCGCATCGACCAGGCTCATGCTCGGTTGCCAGTACCAACCGTAGGGCATGCCTTTGCTGTTGCACTGCAGCGGGAACAGCGCAGCGAGCTCGACCAGGTCGCGCTCGACGGTACGTTTGCTGGTGGTATGACCCACGGTTGTCAGGGCGGCCTGCAACTGGGTAGAGCTCATGCCCGGATGGCGGCCGGGCAGCAACTTGAGCAACTGCCACTGGCGGGCAATAGTGTGGCGGGTTGGGTGGCTGGGCAAAGGGCTCGTCCTTGAGGGCAGGCACCAAGCCTGCCTGAGTAATGGCGTTTAGCTATTGCCCAGCATACCTTGTCACAGAATGGGATCCAAGTTGCGCGGATGCCCTTCAGCCGAGGCGCGTCACCCATTTGCCTGCGCCTTGGCCTTCTTTCAATTGCCGCAGTGCATCGGGCAGCGTGGCGAAGTCGAACTCACGGCGTTGAGGCGCGATCAGGCTGCCATTGGCGACAGCCTGCAACAGCTGTTCACCAGCCATGCGCAGGGCCTGGCGATCTGCCAGGCGGCCATGGGCATGCACGCTGTTCAGCGCCACTTCATGCAGCGAAATGGCTGTGCTGAAGGCGGCTGTTGGCGCGCTTTCCTGGCGGTCCTGGATGCACACCAGGTGCCCGTTGTAGCCCAGCAGGTGGGCGAGGCTGCCTGCGTGGGCGCCACTGACGGTGTCGAACAGGGCATGCAGCGGGCGCTCACCCAGGGCGACCTGCAACTGCTGTTGCCAGTCGGCGTCGTGGTAGTCGAACACGCCGCTTGTGCCCAGCGCCTTGAGCGCCGCGTGGTGGCGCTGGCTGGCTGTCGCCCATACGCGCAGGCCACGTTGTGCGGCCAACTGCGCCAGGTAGAAGCCCACCGCACCACCGGCACCAATCACCAGCACATCGCGGCTGGTGCCTGCCGGTATCTTGGCCAGGGCCTGCCAGGCGGTCAGCGCGGGGCAGGGTACGGCGGCGGCGGCGCTGTCGCTGAGTGCGCTGGGGATGTGCATCACCAGGCTGGCATCGAGCAGGCAATGCTCGGCGAAACTGCCGTCGCGAGCCAGCGACTGATGGTAAGCCACGCGGCTGCCCAAGGGCAGTTCGACGCCTGCGCCAGCGGCGACGACCACCCCGGCGCCATCCACACCCGGTACTGTGCCTTGCTGCCAGGCCGGATGGCCCCATTCGCAGATTTTCCAGTCCACCGGGTTGAGGGCTATAGCTCGGTTGGCCACCAGCACTTCGCCGGGGCCGGGTTGCGGCAGGGGTTTGCGCAGCAGCTGCAGGCCTTCGAGGCCGGCGTTCGGGGTCCAGCCCCAGGCTTGATAATCAGTTGGCATGGTGCGGGTCCTTGTGAGACGAGTATGGGCGGCAGGCTAGCGCAGATGAGGCGGGGGATACAGGCGGGGGGGGGGGAAGGGGGTTTTTCGGGGGGGGGAAAA
>NZ_BCBQ01000007.1:0-99124 GCF_001320885.1 Pseudomonas sp. NBRC 111140 | reverse complement strand
GGGGGGGGACAGGGGGGGGGGGGGACAAGGTGTTTTGACGGGGGGGGCAAAAGCGCTTTGCCCCCACCCTCGAATCTTGCAAGGGGATGAGGTACCTGGGGGACTCGCTTAGCCCAGGGTTTTCGCCAAGGCTTGCAGGCCACCTTCGTAGATGCCTTTGAACAGTGCCTCAGCCTCGGCCTCACTGACACCGGCCGGGGTGAATTCGCCGAACCACTCCACCAGGCTGCCTTGGCCGTCGGCCTTGACTCGCAGGGTCGATCGGTAGTCGGTCACTGGAAACGGGCTGCTCAGGATCGTGTAGCTGTAGCTGCGCGCGTTGTCGTCAAAAGCTGTAAGGCGCTCGACGATGCTGTTGCCGTCCGGGTCTTTCAGCGAGCGCACACGGCCGCCTTCGCTGGAGATGCTCTCGGGGATGAACGGCAGCCAGTCCGGCAGGCTGTCGAAACCGCCGATCAATGCCCAGACGTGTTCAGGGCTGTGTTGGGCTTGCAGGGAAGCGTAGGCAGTTGCCATAGGGTAATGCTCCAGTTGAGTTCAGATAGCAAGGCTGTCGACCACACCGCCGTCGACCCGCAGGGCCGCGCCGGTGGTGGCGGAGGAGTAAGGCGAGGCGAGGTACACCGCGAGGTGGGCGACTTCGTCGACATCGGCGGCGCGCTGAATGATCGAACTTGGCCGTGCGGTACGTACGAAGTTGTCGGCCTCTTCACGAATGCTGCGCCCGGACGCCTGTGCCGCATCGGCTACCAGCGCGGCCACGCCATCGGTCAGGGTCGGGCCGGGCAGTATCGCGTTCACGGTAACCCCGGTGCCGGCCAGGCGCTTGGCCAGGCCATGGGAAACGGCCAAGTTGGCGGCCTTGGTAACACCGTAGTTGATCATGTCCGCAGGGATGGCGATGCCCGATTCCGAGGAAATGAACAGGATCCGCCCCCAGCCTTTCTCGACCATCCCCGGTGCATAGTGGCGGGCCAGGCGCACGCCGCTCAACACGTTGGTATCGTAGAAGCGCGCCCACTCACTGTCGGCCACGTCGAAGAAGTCGACGTCGTCGTAGATGCCCAGGTTGTTGACCAGGATGTCGGCCCGTGGGTGGGCGGCAAACAGGGTGTCGGCACCGGTGGCGGTGCCCAGGTCGGCGACCACGCCGTGAATCTGCCCACGGCCGCCTTGTTGGCGCAGTTCGGCCAAGGCTGCATCCAGCGATTTCTGGCTGCGGCCGGCAATGACCACGTCGGCGTTGGCGCGGGCCAGGCCGCGGGCGATGGCCAGACCAATACCGCCGGTAGAGCCGCTGATGATGGCGGTGCGCCCGCCGAGGTCGATGTTCATGGAATGGCTCCTGTGGGTGAGTTGTATCGATGAGAGCCATCCTAGTAAAGCCTACTCAGACTGTAAAAGACGTAATTCGACTGAGTTCAGACCTCTATGGACTTATTCGCCTGCGCCAGCACGCGTTCACGGAAAATGCCCACGATCGGCCGCAGGTCGACCTGGTGCCAGGCGGCCCACAATTGCACGCTGGGTTGGAACCAATCCAGCTGACGCAAAACCACGGTTGGCCCGGCACTGGCCGTCAGGCTGCCCTGCACCATGGCCAGGCCCAGGCCCGCGGACACCAGGCCGAGCACGCTCAATGGGTCGGTCGCTTCAAGCGACAAGCGCGGGGTAAAACCGGCATCACCGCAGCGGGCGATGAAGTCGTCGCGCTTGTTCACCTGGTCGGGCTGGCCCCCGGTGATGATCCATTCCTGCTCGTGCAGGTCGGCCGGGGTCAGTTCCGCCTTGCTGGCCAGAGGGTGCGAGGCTGGGATGGCCAGCAGCATTGGGTCATCCAGTACTGGCTGCGCACGCAAGTCGGGGTCGTGCTTCGGCGGCGGCTCGCACACCAGGGCAATGTCCAGGCTGCGCTGGCGCAGGCCTTCGAACTGCTCGCTGGGGATCATGTTGTACAGCGCAATGTGAATGTTCGGGCGTTCGCCACGAATGGCCCGCACTGCGCCAGGCAGCACACCAGCGTGGATGGCGTGGTTGACGTAGCCGATGCACAAGCCGCCTTCCTCGCCACGGCCCAGGCGCTTGCCCAGCGACTCCAAGCGCTCGGCATGCTTGAGCAGGCCGCGCGCCTCGGCCAGGAAGGTGCGCCCGTCGTTAGTCAGGTACAGCCGCTGGTTGCGCCGTTCGAACAGGGCCAGGCCAAGGTTGTCCTCCAGCTGGGCGATCTGCCGGCTGAGGGGCGATTGGGAAATATGCAGCTGCTCGGCGGCTCGGCCGACATTCTCGCATTCGGCGACGGCCACGAAGTAGCGCAACTGACGCAAATCCTGCATGAGACCTCCAGGGACTTAACTGTGACGAATTATGACTTGGACGGTCTGGATTTGGCCAGCCTAGGATGTGCTCACGTCGTCGGTTGATGACCTTACACACCCTTTCTGGAGACATGCCATGAGCTTGAAAGACCTGATCGCCAACCCCCTGGGCTTTGGTACCGCGCCACTGGGCAACATGTTCCGCAACGTGCCAGATACCGAAGTGCAAGCCTCGGTGGACGCGGCCTGGAACAACGGTGTGCGCTACTTCGACACTGCGCCTTTCTACGGTGCCGGGCTGTCGGAAATCCGCCTCGGCAAGGCCCTGGCCCAGCGCCCGCGCCATGAATACGTGCTGAGCAGCAAGGTTGGCCGCGTCATCCTCGACGCACTGGAAGACCCGGCTGCTCGTGAGCTGGGCGAGAAGAGCGGCCTGTTCGAGCACGGCAACCGTAACCGCATCGTCAATGACTACAGCGCCGATGCCACCCTGCGCTCGATCGAAGACACCCTCAAGCGTATGGGTACCGACTACCTGGATATCGTCTGGATTCACGACATCGCCCAGGACTTCTACGGTGACGAATGGCTGAGCCAGTTCGAAATCGCTCGTACCGGTGCCTTCCGCGTGCTGACCCGCCTGCGTGAAGAAGGCGTGATCAAGGCATGGGGCTTGGGCGTGAACCGCGTCGAGCCGATCGAGCTGACATTGGACCTCGAAGCAGCACGCCCGGACGGCTTCCTGCTGGCGGGTCGCTACAGCCTTCTGGACCACGACCGTGCGTTGCAACGGGTAATGCCAGGTGCATTGGCGCAAGGCCTCGGCATTGTCGTCGGCGGCCCGTACAACTCCGGCGTGATTGCCGGGGGAGAGCACTACGAGTACCAGAAGGCCAGCCCGCAAATCCGTGCCCGTGTCCAGCGCCTGAACGAAGTGGCGGTGCGCCATGGGGTGGACATCAAGGCTGCGGCGTTGCAGTTCTCGCTGGCGCACCCCGCGGTAGCGGCGGTGATCCCAGGGGCGACCCGGCCACAACATGCCGACCAAGACCTGGCGGCGTTCAATGCGGTGATTCCGGCCGCGTTCTGGGCCGAGCTGCGTGAGCTGGGGCTGATCGCCCAGCAGGCACCGGTACCTGAAGCCTAATCGCGAAAGGGGGAGGGCTTTGCCCTCCTATCGCCAGCGAAGCCTGTTACCCGAGACTTTGCTGCAATGCCTCGATAAACACCTCTTCCGCCCGACTGAAGCGCTGCTCTCTGTTCCAAAGCAGGTGAATATCCACATCGGCAATCCCTTCCTGCGGCGGCAACTTCCACAGCAACCCCGCCTCTACATCCGGCGCCACCACGTGCTCGGGCAGGCAGCCGATGCCAAAGCCGGCGATCACCAGCCGGCGTACTTCCTCCAGGCTTGGCGATGACGCCACGATGCGCCCGGCAAAGCCCTGCTGGTCGCGGAAAATGGTCAGCGGCGACAACATGCCGCCAATCTGGTCGCTGGTAAAACTGACGAAATTCTCCCGTTGCAAGTCGCCTTCGGCCTGGCCGAACAGGGCATGGTGCTTGCCACAGAAGAACGCATAGCGCTGGCGCAGAAACAGCCGTTGCTCCAGCCGTGGCTGTGCACGCCGGTTGAGGCTAAGGCCCGCTGTGGCGGTTTTCTCCTGCAGGGCTGCGACGATGTCGGAGCTGCGCATCACGTCGATTTCCAGCTCCACCCGTGGGTGCTGGCGATGGAAGTCGGCGAGGAAGTCGTCGAAGCGCTCGCTGACGATGCGGCTGATCATCAACAGACGCACCTTGCCTACCAGTTCGTCCGCCGGTTGCTCCAGCAAACCGCCGATCTGCGACATCTGCCCATACACCTCGCCAGCCAGCTGGAACAGCTGCTCGCCCATTTCCGTCAGCACGAAACGCGGCCCACGTCGGGCGATAAGCTGGCGGCCAAGCTGCTCTTCAAGGCGCTTGAGCGCCTGGCTTACGGCCGGCTGGGTGAGGTGCAGGCGGGCGGCGGCGCGGCTGATGGACAGTTCCTGGCCGATGACCCGGAAGGTGCGCAGCAGGTTCCAGTCGAGGCGGTCGTTGAGCAGACGGTCGGACATGGCGAGGCTCGATGATAAGCGTGGCTAATAGTACGAATAATAAATAGAAAATTGACTAATCATAGCCCTGAGCCGATAAATCGCAGGCCAAGCGCCACGAGAGCGCGACAATGACCCAGCAACTCCTGCCAGAACAACAAGCAAAGGAGCCCCCATGAAGCCCACCGCTTCCGCCCAGCCACGTCGTGCAGCTGCTGCCGCGTTCATCGGCACCATGATCGAATGGTACGACTTCTACATTTACGCCACCGCCGCCGCCCTGGTGTTCGGTGCCTTGTTCTTCCCCTCCGACGACAGCCTGTTCAGCACCATGGCCGCGTTCGGCACCTTCGCCGTGGGCTTTTTCGCCCGGCCGCTGGGTGGCATTGTCTTCGGCCACGTGGGCGACCGTATCGGCCGCAAGAAGTCGCTGGTCATCACCCTGCTGATGATGGGCATCGTCACCGTGTGTATCGGCCTGCTGCCGACTTACGCGCAGATCGGTGCCACCGCACCGGTGCTGTTGATCCTGCTGCGCATCGTCCAGGGCATCGCCGTGGGCGGCGAGTGGGGTGGGGCGGTGCTGATGGCCGGCGAGCATGCGCCCAAAGGCCGGCGCAACTTCTTCGCTTCGTTCGCCCAACTGGGCAGCCCGGCGGGCCTGATTCTGTCGCTGCTGGCCTTCGGCGCGGTGACCCGCCTGCCTGAAGACGAGCTGATGAGCTGGGGCTGGCGCGTGCCGTTCCTGGCCAGCGCGTTGCTGCTGCTGGTGGGCCTGGCGATTCGCCTGGGGGTGAACGAGTCGCCCGAGTTCATCGCCAGCCGCGAGCAGGCAGAGAAGGCCCGGCGCAAAGAGCAGGCGCCGGTTTTCGAAGTGCTGCGCACCGCCTGGCGCCCGCTGTTGTTGTGCATCGGTGCCAACACCTTGGGCATTGCCGGGGTCTATTTCACCAACACCTTCATGATCAGCTACACCACTCAACAATTGCACCTGGAGCGCTCGCTGATACTTGAGTGCCTGTTCTTCGTGGCGATCATCCAGTTCTGCGTGCAACCGCTGGCTGCCTGGCTGTCGGAGAAGATCGGTGCCACGCGCTTCCTGGCCCTGGTCGCGTTGCTGGCGATGGCCTCGCCGTACCCGATGTTCGTGCTGGTCAGCTCGGGCCAGGGGCCGTTGATCGTACTGGGCATCGCCCTGGCTGCAGCCTGCATGGCCTCTTTCTACGCGGTGATAGCTGGCTATGTCAGCGGTATGTTCGAAACCCGCGTGCGCTATACCGCCATTTCCTTGGCCTACCAGGTCTGCGGCGCCATCGCTGGCGGCCTTACCCCGCTGATCGGCACCTGGTTGGCTCACACCTTCAGCGGCCAGTGGTGGCCGATGGCCGTGTTCTACACCCTGATCGCCACCGTCTCGCTGGTCTGCGTGCTTGCCCTGGCGCGCCAGTATGCCCGTAGCCAGCGCCTGGAACTGGCCTGATCGAACTGTTTTACTCTGGAGTACCCGCACATGTTGAAAAGCAATGGCGAACGCCTGTGGGCGAGCCTGATGGCCATGGCCGAAATCGGCGCCACCGCCCGTGGCGGCAGCTGCCGCCTGGCGCTCAGCGACGAAGACAAGGCTGGCCGTGAACTGTTCAGCCACTGGTGCCGTGAAGCCGGCCTGACGCTGACGGTGGATGCCATCGGCAACCTGTTCGCCCGCCGCCCTGGCAGTGACCCGGATGCGGCGCCGGTGATGATTGGTAGCCACCTCGACACCCAGCCCGAAGGCGGTCGTTTCGATGGCGTCTATGGCGTGCTGGCCGGGCTTGAGGTGGTGCGCCGCCTCAACGATCTGAACATCCAGACCCGCAAGCCGCTGGAAATCGCTGTATGGACCAACGAAGAAGGCGCGCGTTTCACCCCGGCCATGTTCGGCTCGGCGGTGTTTACCGGCAGCCTCGCGCTGACCGAGGCGCTGGCTATCCGCGATGCTGATGGCATCAGCGTGGCTGACGAACTGCAGCGCACTGGTTACGCCGGCCAGCGCCCGCTGGGTGGCCAGGTGGATGCGTATTTCGAAGCGCATATCGAGCAAGGCCCGATCCTTGAAGACAACGCCAAGGCCATCGGCGTGGTCAGCGGTGGTCAGGCCATCCGCTGGCTGGACGTCACTGTCGAAGGTATGGCGGCACACGCCGGCACCACGCCGATGCCGCTGCGCAAGGATGCCTTGTATGGCGCGGCGCGGATGATCCAGGCGGTTGAGCAACTGGCAGCGGACTTCGCGCCCGAAGGTTTGACCACTGTTGGCGAACTGTCCATTGCCAAGTCTTCACGCAATACCATTCCTGGCCTGCTGCAGTTCACGGTCGACTTGCGCCACCACCGCGACGAAGCCATCGAGGCGATGGAGCGCGACTTGACCTTGAAGCTGCAAGCCATTGCCAGCCAGCGTGGTCTGCAGGTGCGTATCGAGCGGCACTGGGTCAGCCCGGCCACCCCGTTCGACACCGACTGCGTGGCTGCTGTGCAGCAGGCCGTGGATGGCCTGGGCTATGCCCAGCAATCGATCGTCAGCGGTGCCGGCCACGATGCCATCCTGCTGGCCCGCTACTGCCCGACGGCCATGGTGTTCATCCCCTGTGTCGGCGGCCTGAGCCACAACGAAGCCGAAGACGTGTTGCCCAACGATGCCCGTCAGGGTGCCGATGTACTGCTGAACGCCGTGCTGGCCCGTGCGGGCCTTGTCGAATAAGGAGAAGCCTGATGCGTTGCTACTTCCACCCCGAACAACTGCTGCACCACCCGCGCAGCTACTACTCGCGCGGCGCCATGCGCACCCCGCAGGAAGTCCCCGAGCGCGCCCAGCGGCTGTTGCAGGCCGCCAAGGACCTGGGCTTCGACATCCGCCAGCCCGACGATGCCGGCCTTGAACCGTTCAGGGCTGTGCACGGTGAGGCCTATCTGGCCTTCCTCGAAGAGGCCCATGCACGCTGGAAGGAAGTGCCCGAGGACTGGGGCGACGAGGTCATGTCCAACATCTTCGTGCGTGAGCCCAACGCCTTGCGTGGCATTCTCGCCCAGGCCGGGCGCTACCTGGCGGATGGCAGCTGCCCTGTTGGCGAAAACACCTGGCGTTCGGCCTATTGGTCTGCGCAAAGCGCGGTGGCCGGGGCCAAGGCCATCCTCGACGGCGAACCGGCTGCCTATGCGCTGTGCAGGCCACCGGGGCACCATGCGCGCTTCGATTCGGCGGGTGGGTTCTGCTACATCAACAACGCGGCTGTAGCTGCCCAGGCCCTGCGCAGCCGTTATAGCCGCGTGGCAGTTCTCGATACCGACATGCACCATGGGCAGGGGATTCAGGAGATTTTCTACGATCGCCGTGATGTGCTGTATGTGTCGGTGCATGGCGACCCGACCAACTTCTATCCTGGCGTGGCTGGGTTCGCGGACGAGCGGGGTAGTGGTGAAGGGGAGGGGTACAACCTGAACTTGCCGATGGCGCATGGGGCCAGTGAGGCTGATTTCATGGGGCAGTTGGACGTTGCGCTAGCTGCAGTGAAGGACTTTGGTGCTGAGGCGCTGGTGCTGTCGCTCGGGTTCGATATCTATGAACTCGACCCGCAGAGCAAGGTGGCAGTGACGACTGAAGGGTTTGCTGCGTTGGGGGAGCGGATTCGTGCGTTGCGGTTGCCGTGTCTGATCGTGCAGGAAGGCGGGTATCACCTGGACAGCCTGGAGGTGAATGCGCAGGCGTTCTTTGCTGGTAAGGCGGACTGGCGTTAGGTGGTGAGCGCCGGCAGACCCATTGTCACTGCCGGCGCCTCTGATGAAACTCATCTTAGCCTGCAAGGCCCTAAGTTCAGAGCGCCTCACAATTCATATTTTTTTTGAGCCAGGAATTCTGGCTCTCGCCAATTCTGGCCCTTGATGTAGCCATTACCGCCATATTGTATTAAGCCTTCTTCAAGCATTTTGCTTACTAAGTTCATGAGTTGTAGGCAGTCACCAATATTTGCCCAGCTATTTCTATTGTACAAGTTGTCGAGCCGGGGATGAGAAATGCCATCTCGCCTCACAAGCCATAAAATGACGTCTGTAGGGCTTTCGTTAATTACTATTTCGCTGACGGTATTCATTGATTTTCTCGCGCAGTCTGCCGGTCGTCTGCCTCAATGGCTTCTGGTGTGTATAATAGCTCAAGTTCTGAAGTGAGTTGGTAGTCCTCCAGTGTTGCGGCATGTGTGTTATTCCATGCTTCGCCACGATCTTCAGGCCTAATTCTATCTGGGATTTCAAGCGCCCGGAAGCGCTCAAGTTCTCTTATTTCATGTGTGTAGAATCGCTTGTCAGTGTCAGTTGCTTCTAATTGACCTTGTAGTATTTTTTTCAGCCTATCGATCATGATCTTGTTCGCATCGGAGGGTTCGAAACGACTTGTGTGTAGCTTGACTAGCTCAATGCCATCAGCTGTGATCTTAGTCTTCCTCCAATCCAGTCGTTCGATAGGTCCCCCAGCTTTATCCGGGTTGTAGGGTCGTCCACTGTAAGTCCCTTTGGTTGTCGCGCCGGGGTAGGGAGAGTTGAAGACAACGTACAGTGGCGGTAGGCCAGATTCTGGCGGGAAGCAGTAAATGCAGTCTTTGAAGTCCTCCGGTTCCAGCGCGGGTAGAGGGGAGGCTTCGATGTGCAGTGGATTGAGTGTCACGCCACGATAGGGGTAGGAAGGTATCTGCGTGCTAGGTTTAGTGGTCGAGGCGTCGCCGGGTATGTGCGCGGGTAACGTCAGCTTGATTGGAAACTTTTGCGAAGGTACGGAAATGTAGCTGTTCGTCGCCTTGTCGAAGTAGAGTGGGCGTAGAGGTACTCTGCTTTCGAGACTTGCTGTCTGCTGGTTTTGATGAGTGTATAGATGTCATTCTTCGAATAAATTCGATAGGTTGACGCCGCTACTCCATGGCCAAGGGCTTTCTCGTACAGCTGATCGGGTAGGTCCGGTATTAATAAATCGGCTGGGAGGCTCAGTGTTGTTTCATGGTAGAGATCACTGTTGCCGAGTTCGGAAGAATAAAGCAGAGCACCGATACCAACGTTGAATAGCCGGGCTGCAACAGCTCCGGCTGCCCTTTCCAGCATTTTTCGGCCTGATCGCAAAGTTGATTCTAGTTGGCGGTTGTGGTAATAGGTGCTGCCTATTGCGCCCAAGGTTGTTGATATTTGTATTGATGGTATTGTGCTAAAGGTTATGGTATTGCTTTCCGAGGTTTTGCTTTCGGTGAGTGCAAGTTTTGAGTTGAGAGTGGTTATTTCACGATGGATTATTTTTAGACTCTGACCTAACAGAATTTCAATCTGAGCGGCAGTGATGCTTCGCATAAGGGCGAAGAGGAAGCCCTGTATGACATAGAGCTCTTCTTCAAAGTAGGTGTGAGGGTCAATTAAGGTATAGAAGAGATAAGCTGGTGAAAATCCGGGGGCATACACATGTATGCCTGATAAGTCGTCAGTGGGTAGGCCCTTGTGGATGATTTTTTCTTGAGGTTTTAGCAGGAATTGCCGCTTGGCCTGCAGTATGCTTAGATTGTCAGAGTAACGAGCATCAATTGCTGAATAGTGGCTGTCCAGATAATGCTTCAGTCCAGGTGGGGCAGGGGACGAGTCGCTTCGATACTGTTTATGATGTTTTGTGCTTTAGCTTCGGCATCCCAGCTACCAGCACCGATACTGAAAAGTCATACCGGAATGGAGCTGGTGAACAAATTTTACTAATTTCTGAAGCTGTCATGGTCGTGCGGGAGGTCATTGCTCTCTCCTGATCACTAGGTTCGGGAGAGAGAAATACTCTAGAGGAAAACTGTGTTTGCTAAGATGGAATTGTTACATTGAGACCTCGGGTAGGGGCATGCAGCATCAAAAGTTTGTTTTAGCCATACCCCCACTTATAGGCAATCGATATGACAGGCGCCGAAAATTTCAAGGCGAACATCCCGGCAACACCGACGCCCCTACATCCCACCCCGCCGCACATGCTTGACGAAGACCTTCTCCAACAACTCCCACATCGCCGGATCGGTACTGAACGCTACATTGAACCGCATCCACCCGGTGGCCTTGGCATCGACCATGAACAACTGCCCAGGCCCGAGCATGATGCCTTTCTCCAGCGCGTCATCCAGCAACGCCGCGCTGTCCGGAATCGCTGGATGGCGGGTCCAGATATACATGCCTTCATCCGATTCGGTGAACAGTTCAAAGCCCAATCGATGTAGATGCCGGCCAACTTCCTGATGCGCCTCGGCCAGGCGCTGGCGCAGGCGTTTGAGGTGCTTGCGCCAGCGCCCGTCGATGATCGCCGCGTACACCACCCGCTCCATCACCTGCGAGGTGGTCAGGCCCGAGCGCATTTTCAGGTGCAGCAATTTCTGCATCAGTTCGGGGTTGGCCAGCATGTAGCCGACCCGCACGTTGGGTGAAATGCTCTTGGAGTAACTACCCACGTACACCACCTGTTGCAAGTGGTCGAGGCTGGCCAGGCACGGTTGCGGCTCGGTGACCATGTCGGCGTACAGGTTGTTCTCCACAAGGCGGAAACCGTGCTGGCTGGCCAGTTGCAACAGCCGGTGCAACTGCGGCAGTGGGGTGCGCGAGCAGGTCGGGCTGTGCAGGTGCGGCTGGGTGAAGAACGCGGTTGGGCGGTGGTGGGTAAGCAGCTGCTCCAGCTGGTTCAGGTCGTAGCCGGCGGGGGTGCGCGGCACGCCGACCAGGGTGGCGCCCTGGGTGCGCAGGATGCTCATCAGGTTGGGGTAACCGGGGTCGTCCACCAGCACCACGTCGCCAGGGCGCACCAGCGTGCGTGCGGCCAGGTCCAGGGCCTGGCTGGCGCCGTGGGTGAGCATCAGCTGCGCCGGGTTGGCGACGATCGACAACTCCTGTTGCAGGTTCTGCGCAGTCAGTGCCCGCAGCTCCATCAGGCCCATGGGGTCGCCGTAGCCCGACAGTTCCAGTGGGCTGCCGGCTACCTGGCGCAGGCCACGGCGCAGGCCGTCCTCGTACATCCAGTCGTTGGGCAGCCAGCCGCACCCCGGCTTGTACGGCAATTGGCGGATTTCGAAGATCTGCTGCAGGTACCACTCGGAGTTGAACGTTGGTCGACTGGTGTCGGCCTCGGCGTTGTGCTGTTCCAGCAGTTCGCCCGCCGCACGGTTGACGAAGAACCCCGCATTGCCACGGCTCACCAACAGCCCTTGGGCGACCAGCCGGTCGTAGGCCTCGACCACGGTGAAGGTGCTCACCGAATAGCTCGCGGCAAAGGCGCGGATCGACGGGACCTTGGCGCCTGGCTTGAGGGTCTGGTTGTCGATCAGCTCGCGCAGCCCGTCGATGATCTGGTTGACCAGCGGGGTTGAGGAGTCTGGATGTAATTCGAACATTCGTGGCCTTCAGGGTGCGTATCGCCTGGCGTTTGCAGGGTGTACTGCAAGGGCGACCTGTACAGTGCAGTGCGAGATTCATGCCACTGTGCATGGCTCTCTGCGTCGGACATTTTTACATTAGGTGTCGGATATCGCCACATAAAGCATGTTCAGTTCGCGCCAGGCAGTCGCCCTGGGGCGCGTCAGCAGGCCGCCATGGAGGGCCTGCGTGTGTTTGTTCACACCATCCTGCCCGCATTAGCACTGATGTACAGGTGAAATCGCCAGCCATCGGGGTTTCACAGTTTTCCTTGGATAAAAAGAAGCACGGGGTACACAACTGATGGACGCAACATCCACAACCACCACCGCGAAAAGCGGGCACGAGAGCAAGCTCAGTGCCTCGCTGAAGTCGCGCCACCTGACGATGATGTCGATCGCCGGGGTTATTGGCGGCGCCTTGTTCGTCGGTTCCGGCAGCGTGATCCACAGCGCCGGCCCAGCCGCTGTCCTGGCCTATCTGGCAGGCGGCATCCTGGTGGTGCTGATCATGCGCATGCTGGGTGAAATGGCGACTTCCTCGCCAGACACCGGCTCGTTCTCCACCTACGCCGACCGCGCCATTGGCCGTTGGGCCGGTTTCACCATCGGCTGGCTGTACTGGTGGTACTGGGTCATCCTCATGGCCTGGGAAGCCTATGTGGCGGGCAAGATCCTGCATGGCTTCTTCCCTGACGTCAGCGTCAACGTGTTCGTGCTGGCCACGACCCTGCTGCTGATCACCGTCAACTTCTTCAACGTCAAGCACTACGGTGAGTTCGAGTTCTGGTTCGCCTTGATCAAGGTGATTGCGATTGTCTGCTTCCTGATCGTGTGTACCGCTGCCGTGATGAACGTCTGGCAGTTCGGTGAGGTGCGTGGCATCAGCCATCTCACCGCCGAAGGCTTCATGCCCAATGGCATCACCACCGTGATCGGTGCCCTGCTCGGGGTGATGTTCGCCTTCCTCGGCGCCGAAATCGTCACGATCGCGGCCTCCGAAGCCAAGGACCCTGCGGCGCAGATCGTCAAGGCGACCAACTCGGTGGTTTGGCGTGTGTGCCTGTTCTACGTCGGCTCGATCTTCCTGATCGTCTGCCTGGTACCGTGGAACGACCCGCACCTGGGCGTCTCCGGCTACGGTGCCTACCGCCGTACCCTGGAACTGCTGGGCGTGCCGTATGCCGAACTGCTGATGAACTTCGTGGTGCTGACCTCGGTGAGCAGCTGCCTGATCTCCGGCCACTACACCGCCTCGCGCATGCTGTTCTCCCTGGCCCAGCGTGGCGACGCGCCGTCGTTCTTCAAGATCACCCGCGCCGGCACCGGTGTACCGGTGTACGCGATCATGGGCTCGTGCGCCGTGGCCGTGGTGTGTGCGCTGATCAACTTCAGCGAGACCCTGCGCCCGAAAGACGTACTGGACACCCTGATGAACACCACCGGCATGATTGCCCTGCTGGTGTACCTGGTCATCGCCTTCTCGCAACTGCGCATGCGCCGCAAGCTGATTGCCGAGGGCAAGGAAGTACGCCTGAAGATGTGGCTGTTCCCGTGGCTGACCTACCTGGTGATCGCGTTCATCGTGGCCGCCCTGGTAACCATGGCCTTCATGCCTGACTACCAGATCCTGGTGATCTCTACCGGTATCGCTGCGGCGATCGTGGTGGCAATGGGTGTGGTGCACCAGATCCGCTCTGGCAGCAAGCAGCACTAAGCGTCACTCGCGTTTGGAAACGGCCGGCTCCCTTGGGGACCCGGCCGTTTCGCGTTGTTGAGCCTGGGTTTTTTCTGCAGGCATGTGGAAGCGCTGGTTCATCCACGGTGAGCCGAGCAGGGCGGCGGCGGCGATCAGGGCCAGGATGGCGAGGGCGATGGAGGTCTTCATGGACGTGCGCATAAAGGGACTGACTTCAAGCATAGGCGGTCAGTTCCGGCCTCATCGCCGCTACAGTTCAGCGTTCGCGGGCTTGCCGCTGATAACCGTCAGGTGAAGCTGGCGAAATGCGCCTGCATCCGTGCCGCATCCGCCTGTTGCCCGCTGAACAGCTCGAACGCCTTCACCGCCTGGAACACGGCCATGTTGCTGCCATCCAGGGTGCGGCAACCCAGTGCCCGGGCCGCGCGCAGCAGTTCGGTCTCCAGGGGGAAGTAGATGATTTCCGCCACCCACAGGCGTGCATGCAGCAACGCTACCGGCAGTGGGGTGCCCGGTAGCTTGGCCATGCCCACCGGGGTGGTGTTGACCAGCCCGTCCGCTTCGGCCAATGCTGTGGCCAGGTCCGTGCCGACCACGGCACGACCGGCGCCGAAATGAGCGTTCAGGTTGTCTACCAATGCCTGTGCACGGGCAGCGTCCACTTCGAACAGCACCAGCCGCTCGACCCCTTCACCCAGCAGGGCATGGGCCACGGCCGAGCCTGCACCGCCAGCGCCCATCTGCACCACCTGGCGCCGCGCGACGTCGGGCAGGCCACGGCGCAAGCCCTCGGCAAAACCCAGGCAATCGGTGTTGTGGCCGACCCGCTTGCCGTCCTTGAGCACCACGGTGTTCACCGCACCGATGCCACGGGCTTCGTCGGACAGCTCGTCGAGCAACGGCAGAATCGCCTGCTTGAATGGGTAGGTGATGTTGAGCCCGGTAAAACCGGTGTGCTGCGCGGCGTCAAGCAGGCCGGGCAGGGCGCTGTCGTCCAGTTGCAACTGGTCGGCATCGATCAGGCGGTACAGGTAACGCAAGGCCTGCGCGTCGCCTTCGTGTTCGTGCAGGGCGGGGGTGCGCGACAGCTGGATGCCGCGGCCGATCAGGCCGGCGAGGATGGCTTGTTGGCTCATGCCGTGCGCTCCTGGAACATTTCGGCGAAGTGGCTCAGGGCCATGCGGTAGCCATGGCTGCCCAGGCCGCAGATGACACCGACGGCGATGGAAGAGACGAACGACAGGTGACGGAACGGCTCGCGCTTGTGCACGTTGGACAAGTGCACTTCGATGACCGGCAGCTCGCTGGCCACCAGGGCATCGCGGATGGCGACCGATGTGTGGGTCCAGGCGCCAGGGTTGATCACGATACCGGCGCAACGGCCACGGGCGGCGTGGACCCAGTCGATCAGTTCGCCTTCGTGGTTGGTTTGGCGGAATTCGATTTCCAGGCCGTGGGCATGGGCAGTATCGGCACACCCTTGAGCCAGGTCGGCAAGGGTTTCATGGCCGTATTGGGCAGGCTCGCGGGTGCCCAGCATGTTCAGGTTGGGGCCGTTGAGCACGAGAATAAGGGGCTTCATGACGGGCATCACTTTGTTGTTGTTGGATGCGCTTAGTTTTGTACTGACTGGTTAGTTCCGTCAATTGGACAGCCACTTCGCACCGGGAAAGTGGGCGATTATCGAACTGCGTTGGTGATTGCAAAATTGTAATGTTGCCGCCACCGCCCCGATAACCAACCCTTTCTACAGTCCCTTGCCAACGCTTCGCCGAGAGGACTTGATTCGTGCCCATCCCCCGCAAGATCGCCTTGCTCTGCCTGTTGCTGGCCGGTGCCACCAGCGCCCAGGCCAGCCAGAGCCTGAGCCTGCCCCAGGCGCTTGCCGCCGCCTTTGCCCAGAACCCGGAGCTGGCTGCGGCCGGCCGCGAAATCGGCATTGCCGAAGGTGAACGGCGCCAGGCCGGGTTGCTCCCCAACCCCGAGCTGGCCTGGGAAGTCGAGGACACCCGCCGTGACACCAGCACCACCACCGTCACCCTCAGCCAACCGCTGGAGCTGGGCGGCAAGCGCGGGGCACGTATCGCCGTGGCCGGTGCTGGCCAGGCCATTGCCCAGCTCGACCTGGAGCGCCAGCGCAACGGCCTGCGGGCCGATGTGGTGCAGGCCTTTCATGCAGCCTTGCGCGCGCAGACCGCGCTGGAGCTGGCGCAGCAGTCGCAGGCACTGACTGAACGCGGGCTGCGGGTTGTGCAAGGGCGGGTCACTGCGGGCCAGTCATCGCCGGTAGAGGCCACCCGTGCCCAGGTGCAGCTGGCCCAGGCCCAGGCCGAAGTGCGCCGCGCACGCACCCAGCGCAGCGTGGCCTACCAGGCGCTGGCCCGCCTGACCGGCAGCCCGCTGGCAGGTTTCGACCAGCTGCAGGCCGCCAACCTTTCGCCGGGCGTTGCGCCCAACGCCGACGCTTTGCTTGAGCAGGTCGAACAGACCGTCGAATGGCGCCTGGCCGCTGCGCAGGTCGAGCGCGGCGATGCTTCCCTGGGTTCGGAAAAGGCCCAGCGTATTCCCAACCTCACCGTCAGCCTTGGCAGCCAGTACAGCCGTGAGGACCGTGAGCGGGTGAACGTGGTTGGCCTGTCCATGCCGTTGCCGTTGTTCGACCGCAACCAGGGCAATGTACTGGCCGCTGCGCGCCGTGCCGACCAGGCGCGTGACCTGCGCAACGCCGTGGAACTGCGCCTGCGCAGTGAAACCCGCAGTGCCGTGAGCCAGTGGGCCACGGCGATGCAGGACGTGCAGGCCTATGACCGCACCATCCTGCCCGCTGCGCAGCAGGCCGTGGATACCGCCACTCGCGGTTTTGAAATGGGCAAGTTCGCCTTTCTCGATGTACTCGACGCCCAGCGCACGCTGATCGAGGCCCGCGGGCTGTACCTCGAGGCGCTGGCCTCGGCGACCGATGCGCGCGCGCAAGTCGAGCGGATCTACGGCGACCTCGATGGCCTGAGCAACACACCGAATAGCAGGAGCAACAATGACTAACCCACGCAAGCTAGCCCTTCTGGCCGCCGCCGTCGCCGCACTCGGCCTTGGCGGCCTGGCCTGGACCGGCAACCTCGGCCAGGCGTCGAAAGCCGAAGCCCGGCACGACGATCATGGCCAAGACAGCCACGGCCACGCCGCAGAGCAGGCCACTGAGGGCCATGCCGAGGAGGGGCACGCTGAAGAAGAAGGCCAGCTGCACCTGTCCATCGCCCAGATCGAAGCCGCCGGCGTGCAACTGGCTGCCGCAGGCCCCCGTGAGTTGGGCATCGACATCAGCTTCCCAGGTGAAATCCGCTTTGACGAGGACCGTACCGCCCACGTCGTCCCCCGTGTGCCGGGCGTCGTCGAGGCGGTGCACGCCGAGCTGGGCCAGGCGGTCAAGCGCGGCCAGGTGCTGGCGGTGATCGCCAGCCAGCAGATCTCCGACCTGCGCAGCGAGCAGCAGGCCGCCCAGCGTCGTCTGGAGCTGGCGCGGCTGACCTTCCAGCGTGAACAGCAACTGTGGCAGGAGCGCATCAGCGCCGAGCAGGATTACCTGCAGGCGCGCCAGGCATTGCAGGAGGCCGAGATCGCCTTGGCCAACGCCCGGCAGAAGGTCGCCGCCGTGGGCCCGGCCGGTGCCGGTAACCGCTATGAGCTACGTGCGCCATTCGATGCGGTGGTCGTGGAAAAGCACCTGACTGCAGGCGAAGTGGTTGACGAGACCAGCAACGCTTTCACCCTGTCTGACTTGAGCCGTGTGTGGGCCACCTTCGCCGTGGCCCCGCGTGACCTTGGCAAGGTCGTGACTGGCCGCGATGTCACGGTCAGTGCGCCGGACCTGGGCGCCCAGGTCGAGGGCAAGGTCAACTACGTCGGCAGCCTGCTCGGTGAGCAGAACCGCGCCGCTACCGTGCGCGCCACCCTGGCCAACCCCAACGGGGCCTGGCGCCCAGGGCTGTTCGTCAACATTGCTGTCAGCGTCGAGCGCTTCAAGGCCGCCGTGACGGTGCCGGAAAACGCCCTGCAAACCTGGGAAGAACAGACCGTGGTGTTTGCCCGCACCGAGGAAGGCTTCGAGGCCCGCCCGGTAACGACTGGCCGCCGCGATGCTGGCCAGGTAGAGATTCTCAGCGGCCTGGCCGCCGGTACTCAGGTAGCGGCCGCCGGCAGCTTTGTCCTCAAGTCGGAGCTGGGCAAAGGCTCGGCCGAGCACAGCCATTGATCACGGGGACACCTGCATGTTCGAACGCCTGATTCAATTCGCCATCGAGCAGCGCCTGGTGGTGATGCTGGCCGTGGTCCTGATGGCCGCGGTGGGTATCCACAGCTACCAGAAACTGCCGATCGACGCTGTGCCGGACATTACCAACGTCCAGGTGCAGATCAACACCGCCGCCCCCGGTTATTCGCCGCTGGAGACCGAGCAGCGCATCACCTTTGCCATCGAAACCGCCATGGCTGGCCTGCCTGGGCTGAAGCAGACCCGCTCGCTGTCGCGTTCGGGCTTGTCGCAGGTTACGGTGATTTTCGATGATGGCACCGACGTGTTCTTCGCCCGCCAGTTGGTCAACGAGCGCCTGCAAGTGGCTCGCGAGCAATTGCCCGAGGGGATAGAAGCGGGCATGGGGCCGATCTCCACCGGGCTGGGGGAAATCTTCCTGTGGACGGTGGAAGCCGAGGAGGGGGCGCTCAAGGAAGACGGCACACCCTACACCCCAACCGACCTGCGGGTGATCCAGGACTGGATCATCAAGCCACAGCTGCGCAATGTGCCGGGGGTGGCCGAGGTCAACAGCATTGGTGGCCATGCCAAGCAATACCTGATTGCGCCGGAGCCCAAACGCCTGGCGGCCTACAAGCTCACCCTCAATGACCTGATCGCGGCGTTGGAACGCAACAACGCCAACGTCGGCGCCGGTTACATCGAGCGCAATGGCGAACAGTTGCTGATTCGCGCACCGGGCCAGGTGGCGTCGGCCGAAGACATCGCCAACATTGTCATCTCCAGCGTCGATGGCACGCCAATCCGTGTCAGCCATGTTGCCGAGGTTGGCCTGGGCGAAGAGCTTCGCTCGGGTGCGGCCACCGAAAATGGCCGGGAGGTGGTGCTGGGCACGGTGTTCATGCTGATTGGCGAGAACAGCCGCACGGTGTCCCAGGCGGTCGCCGCCAAATTGGTCGAGATCAACCGCAACCTGCCCAAGGGGGTGGTGGCGGTGACCGTGTACGACCGCACCAACCTGGTGGAAAAAGCCATCGCCACGGTGAAGAAGAACCTGATCGAAGGGGCCATCCTGGTCATTGCCGTGCTGTTCCTGTTCCTGGGCAACATCCGCGCCGCACTGATCACCGCAATGGTCATCCCGCTGTCGATGCTGTTCACTTTCACTGGCATGTTCAGCAACAAGGTCAGCGCCAACTTGATGAGCCTAGGCGCGCTGGACTTCGGCATCATCGTCGACGGTGCGGTGGTGATCGTGGAAAACGCCATCCGCCGCCTGGCCCATGCCCAGCAACGCCATGGCCGCATGCTGACCCGCAGCGAGCGCTTCCATGAAGTGTTCGCCGCCGCCCGCGAGGCGCGCCGGCCGCTGATCTACGGGCAGTTGATCATCATGGTGGTGTACCTGCCGATCTTTGCCCTGACCGGTGTCGAGGGCAAGATGTTCCACCCCATGGCCTTTACCGTGGTCATGGCCTTGCTCGGCGCCATGATTCTTTCGGTCACGTTCGTGCCGGCGGCCATTGCCCTGTTCGTCACCGGCAAGGTCAAGGAAGAAGAAGGCCTGGTGATGCGCACGGCGCGCCAGCGTTATGCACCGGTGCTGGCCTGGGTGCTGGGCCGGCGCCAGGTGGCGTTTGCCGCCGCTGCCGCCCTGGTGCTGTTGTCCGGGGGCATGGCCAGCCGCATGGGCAGCGAGTTCATCCCCAGCCTAAGCGAGGGCGACTTTGCCTTGCAGGCCCTGCGTGTGCCGGGTACCAGCCTGTCGCAGTCGGTGGACATGCAGCAGCGCCTGGAGCAGGCGATCATCGCCCAGGTGCCGGAGGTGGAGCGGGTGTTCGCCCGTACCGGTACTGCCGAAATCGCCTCTGACCCGATGCCACCGAACATCTCCGACGCCTATGTGATGTTGCGCCCGCGCGAGCAGTGGGTAGATCCGGGCAAGCCGCGTGACGAACTGATCGCCGAGGTGCAACGTGCTGCCGCCAGCGTACCGGGCAGCAACTACGAGCTGTCGCAGCCGATCCAGTTGCGTTTCAACGAGCTGATTTCCGGGGTGCGCAGCGATGTGGCGGTGAAGTTGTTCGGTGATGACATGGATGTGCTCAACCGCACCGCCGCGCAAATCGCCAGCAGCCTGCAAGGTGTCGCGGGTGCGTCCGAGGTGAAGGTGGAGCAAACCACCGGCCTGCCGGTGCTGACCATCGACATCGACCGCGACAAGGCGGCGCGCCATGGCCTGAACGTGGGCGACGTGCAGGACGCCATCGCCATTGCCGTGGGTGGCCGCACGGCAGGCACACTGTATGAAGGCGACCGGCGCTTCGACATGGTGGTGCGCCTGCCCGAAACCTTGCGCACGGATGTGGACGGGCTTTCCAGCCTGCTGATTCCGGTACCGGCCAGTGCCACTGCGGGCGCTGCGCAAATCGGCTTTATCCCGCTGTCTCAGGTGGCCACGTTGAACCTGCAACTGGGGCCTAACCAGGTCAGCCGCGAGGATGGCAAGCGGGTGGTGGTGGTCAGCGCCAACGTTCGCGGGCGTGACCTGGGCTCGTTCGTGGAGGATGCCGAACAGATCCTGATCCAGCAGGTGCAGATTCCACCGGGTTACTGGACACGCTGGGGTGGGCAGTTCGAACAGTTGCAATCGGCAACCGAGCGCCTGCAGGTGGTGGTGCCGGTAGCCTTGCTGCTGGTCATGGCACTGTTGCTGATGATGTTCAATAACCTCAGGGATGGCTTGCTGGTGTTCACCGGTATTCCGTTTGCCCTGACCGGTGGGGTGCTGGCGCTGTGGTTGCGGGACATCCCGTTGTCCATCTCGGCGGGTGTGGGTTTCATTGCCCTGTCGGGGGTGGCGGTGCTCAACGGGCTGGTGATGATCGCCTTTATCCGTGGCCTGCGCGAAGAAGGGCGCCCGTTGCGGGTGGCGGTAGAAGAGGGCGCCTTGACGCGCTTGCGGCCGGTGCTGATGACCGCGCTGGTGGCTTCGCTGGGGTTCATTCCAATGGCCTTGGCCACGGGGACCGGGGCTGAGGTGCAGCGGCCGCTGGCGACGGTAGTGATTGGTGGGATCCTGTCTTCTACTGCGTTGACGTTGCTGGTTCTGCCTGCGTTGTATCAGTGGGCGTATCGGCGGGAAGAGGCGCAAGAGGGCTGAGGGCCAGGGGCCGCTTTGCGGCCCATCGCGACACAAGGCCGCTCCTACAGGATTGCGTATTTCCCTGTAGGAGCGGCCTTGTGTCGCGATGGGCTGCAAAGCAGCCCCGACAATCTCAGACAGTACTACGAACTCCAGACTGCACGCCGTCTACCCCCCCCTCATCATGCAACGAAATCCGCGAAGTCTCCGGCAACGCCAACCCGCCCACCAGCGCCACCAACGCAATCACCACCAGGTAAAACGCCGGTGCCAGGCTGCTGCCGGTCTGCCCGATCAGCCAGGTCGCCACCAGCGGTGCGGTGCCGCCAAACAGCGTATAGGCCACGTTGTAGGTAATCGCCGAAGCGGTGTAGCGGGTGCGGGTTGGGAAGCTTTCGGACAGCAACGCCGCTGTGACCACGCCACTGCACAACGCGCCCACCGCCAACAGAATCACCCCCAGCAGTGCACCCGACATCGAGCCAGAGCTGGCCAGCCAGTATGCCGGGAACACGCACAGCATCACCCACAGGCAAGTAAAGCCGATGGTCTTGCGCCGCCCCACTCGGTCCGAGAACGCGCCGGCCAGCGGGCAGCCGACGGCGGCGAACAGCAGGGCCACGGTGGTCACCAGTAGCGACTGTGCGCGGGTCAGGTTGCCCACCAGTTGCAGGTACGTGGCGAAGTAGGTGGTGAACATGTAGAACGACAGGGCGGTCAGCGAGATGAACGCCCCCAGGTTGCGAATGACCCGGCCATGGTGACGCAGGGTGTATTTGAGCGGCGAATGCTCATGTTCCTTGCCTTGGGCGACGGCTTCGCGGAATGCCGGGGTTTCTTCCATGCGCCAGCGCAGGTACAGACCGACCAGCCCCAGCGGCGCGGCAATCAGGAATGGAACGCGCCAGCCCCAGGCATTCATCGCCTCGGCCGACAGGCTGGCTTCCAGCCCATAGGCGATCACTGCGGCGCAGGCGAAGGCGGAAAAGGTCGAAACCGGCACGAAACTGCCGTAAAACGCACGCCTGTCGTTAGGTGCGTGCTCCATCAAGTAGGCACAGGCCCCCGCGTACTCGCCACCGGCAGAAAAGCCCTGCAGGCAGCGCGCCAGGGTGAGCAGCACGGGGGCTGCCAGGCCAATGCTGGCGTAGGTCGGCAGCAGGCCGATCAGGGTGGTGGAGCCGGCCATCAAGAGGATTGTCAGCGACAGGATGCGCTTGCGCCCCAGGCGGTCGCCCAGCGCGCCGAACACGATCCCGCCCAGCGGGCGAAGGGCAAAGGCCACGGCAAACACCGCGAACGTTTTGAGCAACGCCACGCTGGGGTCTTCGCTGGCAAAGAACTGGCTGGCGATCAGCGTGGCAAGAAAGCCATACACGGCGAAGTCGAACCATTCGACGAAATTGCCGATGGCCGAGGCGGCGATCACCCTGCGCAGGGTGGCGGGGGATACCTCGTGAGGTGCGGACATGCGGGTGCTCTCCGGTTCCATTGGCAGCCATGATGAACGTGGCGCGGTCGGGCCGCGCCATCATTGTTGTGCTTGCCAGTAGATAACCGGGTGCAAAAAGGTGCTTTGTCGAGGGCGACCTCGGGATACCTGATTCAACCGGTATAACGGTTTACAGCCGGCCGACCTTCCAGGGGGCGTACTCCAGTTCGCTGTAGCCTTCGGCTTTGCCGTGCATGTCGGCCTTGAAGCCCGGCAGGCTGCTCAGGTCAAGCGCCATGCAGCGGCTGGTGAGTTCGGCTTGCAGCCTGCCATCGAGACGAAAGTCATCCGGCCGGTTCGGGTGGGGATAGATTTGTACCAGGCAGCCTTGGACCTTGCCCTGCGCATTCGCCTCGTAATAGAGCGAGGCCCGGCCGATGCTGTTTACCGGCTGGTCGCGGAACAGGTGCTGCCAGAAGAACTCACGTTGTGCATTGGCCTGGCGCCGTGGGGTATCCAGTGCCTGGGCGGCAGCGGGCAGATCCACGAACAGCGGCGCTCGTATTTCCGTCGTGCCGTCCTCGTCGCGCATCGACTTGGGCACCACGGGGTAGATGGTCTTCCAGCATTGCGCCTCGACCATGTTGGCCAATGCGTTGAAGTCTGAGCGGACCAGGTCGGCCGGTAATGCTCTTTCGTACTTCATCGGTGCTTTACTGGTTTTGCAACTGATGGGGGCGGAGTGCTGGTCGAGTTTGACATTCAGCATCACCACGCCAACCTGCTTGCCTGTATCTGCTGTGGCGATGCCCAGCTTCAGTACGTGTTGCATGTCGCTGACGAATGCCTTGCGCGCCTGTTTGTCCTCCTCGGAGGCAGGGCGGTTCTGGCAACCCGCCAAGGCGATGAGTGCAGCTGCCACGATTGCCGGAGACAACGGTCTGAGCACAGAAACTTCCTTGATGTGATAGAGCCGGCGTTCATGCCGGCGGTAATGAGAACCAATATTATCACTCGAAATGCTTGAGGGCTTTGTGTGGTTTGTGTGTAGGAAATGTATGGTTTTGCGGTATCGGCGCGATGGCCGATACCGCCCTGTGCATCAGAAGCGCATGTCCAGTGCCAGTTCGAAGGTGCGCGGCGGCCCCATGTAGTACTGGCTGTTGTAGGCCTGCTTGGCATACACCTCGTCGGTCAGGTTGCGCACCCGCCCGGTCAGCGTAGTGTGCTCATCCAGCCGGTAGCGGGCGAACGCGCCAAACAGGGTGTAGGCCGGGGCCTTGAGGCTGTTGGCATTGTCGGCATACACCGAGCCCACATAGCGCCCGTCCGCGCCCACCGACCACGCCGACGACAGGCTGTAGGTCAGCCACAGGTTGGCGACATTGGCCGGCACGTTGGTCGGTGCATTGCCTTTGCGCGACACCGATACGCCGTTCACCGCCTCGTTGAACTCATCGTACTGTGCATCGACATAGGCATAGTTGGCCTCGGCCAGCAGTTTCGGTGTCACCTGCAACCGCCCGGACAGCTCGATACCGCGTGAGGTCTGCTGCCCGGCCTGGACCGTGAGGTTGGCGTCGTTGGAGTCGCGGACGGCAAAGTCCTTGCGCACGATCTGGTACAGCGCCAGCGTCGCGGCACCGCGCCCATCGAGGAAGTCGAACTTGCTGCCCACTTCCCATTGCTCGCCCTTGGACAAGTCGAAAAGGCCGACATTGGAGTAGGTCGCCGCTGCCAGCGAGCCGGCCGGCAAGTCGGCGGAAGAGCTGTACTGTACGTACACGCTGGCCGAAGGCGTCAGCGCATAGGTCAGGCCGATGCGCCCGGACAGCGGCTCCCAGCGCCGCTCGAAGTAGGCCGGCGAAGTTGGCGTCACTGCGCCGTAGTTGGTGACGTCCATATCCAGGTAGTCGTAACGCAGGGCGGTCAGCAGGGCCAGGCGCTCAGTCAGCTGCAAGCGGTTTTCGGCGAAAACCGCGCGGTTGATGACCTCGTGGCGGCGTTGCTTGGTCAGGCCGGCATTCACACCAGGGATGTCATCGAAGCTGCCGGGGTCGAAGTGCTCGGCATCGACCACGTCACTCCAGCTGCTGGAGGTGGGGTAGAGGGTCTGGCGCATGCGCGAGTACTCCAGCCCCAGCGACCACTGGCTGGCCAGGCCGAACAGCTGGTTGTCATGGCGCAGCTCGATGCGGTCGCCCAACAGGTTCTGGTCGTGGCGCTGCAAGTAGGGGCTGCTGCGCTGCACCTTGCCATCGCGGGTGTAGGTGTAACGTTCGAGGTTGCGGTAATCGCGCTGGGCGTTGTAGTGGTACAGCGTGTTCTGCACGCTGGTGCTGTCGCTGATCTGGTAGTCGAGGATCGAGCGCAGCCAGCGCACCCGCTGCTCATAGCGGCCATCGCCAACGTTGTAGTTTTCGAAGCGGCGGCTGTTGTCGATTTTCATCGTGCTGCGCCCCGGCAAAATCGGCGAGCCCCAGTACGGGCTGTCTTCGCGGTCTTCCTGGTATTCCAGCGCCAAGGTGTGGGTGAGGTTGGGCGTCAGGTCGCTGAGCAGCGAAAAGGCCAGGCTGTCGGTGTGCCGTTCGTTGCGGTCGACATAACCGTTGCCATGCCCGCGGCTGAAGTCCAGGCGCATGAAATGCCGGGCATCGGCGGGGTTGCTGGCCAGCGCCTGGTTGATGCCGAGGGCCACTTCGCTGTCGTCGAAGCTACCGTAGCGAATACGCCCGTCAATGATCTGCTGGTCGCGGCTGGCGAGCTTGGTGATGTAGTTGATCGAGCCGCCCACCGCCCCCGCGCCATGCAGGAACGAAGACGGCCCGCCAATCAGCTCGACGCGGTCGAGCACCCAGGCATCCACCGGGCGAGTGGCGCTGCTGTAGCCCAGGTTGATGCCGTTGTACAACTGGGTGACCTGGTTCTGGGTGAAGCCGCGGTAGGCGACGAAGCCGCCAAAGCCAGGGTTGGCCGAAGCGTTTACACCGGTCATGGCGTTGATCACGTCCTGGCTGTCCTTGGCGCCGCGTTCTTCGATCAGGCGGCGGTCCGAGACGCTGACCGAGGCGGGCGTTTCTCGCGCGGTGAGGCCCAGGCGCGAGCCGGTGCGGATCGGCTCGTCCAGTTGCACGCCGCTGGCGGCGTCGCGTTCGCCGTCGATGGTGGTGGCGCCAAGTTCGACAGGGGCGCTGTCGGCCCAGGCAACGCTGCAGGTGCCCATGATGAGCAGCAGGGAGGTATTGCGAAGCATGTTTGTGTGTCTTCCACGCAAGGTTCATGGCTGACGGCGAGCGCGCACAGGCGCGCCCGGCTGAAGTCAGGCGAAATGAAGTGAGGCTGCGGGGAAGACGGCAGGGGAGGCGCGGGGGTTGAGGGCGGGGCGTTGATAGCGCGGTGGCGGTTGTGCCCAGCTGCGCACCACGATGGGCGAGGTGGCCACGGCTTGCGCCGGGGTGAATGACCAGCCACCACTGCTGAGCGGTACCGCCAGGCCGAACGATGAGCACACCGGGCAGTCGAGCTGAGCCATGTGCTGGTCGCCGCCGGCGCCGTCCAGGTCGATGGCCACGCCATGCTCGCTGTTGACGGAGCAGAAACCACCTTCCAGGCCGGCCAGGCGCAGGCCGCCCATCTGCCCATGGTGCAAACCGCACAGCAACAGGCTGAACAGGACGCTGGCATAGAGCGCCCAGGCAGTCAGCGTGCGAGTGTGCCGGGTGGTTTTCATGGCGGCGAATCTACCATTCGGATGAACGGTCGGGTAGTGCTTTTGCTGCAGCACGATCGCTTGTAGGAGCGGCCTTTTGTCGCGACAGGGGCGCAAAGCGCCCCCCAAGACCTGTCAGGCCGCCCGCTCCAGCGCATCCAGTAAGTCGACAAACTCCATCGCCAGCTTGTGCCGTGGCGCCAGATGTACCAACGGCACCGACGCCTGGTGCGACTCCCGCATCTTGATCGAGCTGCTCAAGTACACCGGCAGCACCGGCAGGCCTTCGTTGCGCAACTGCTCGACCAGGGTCTGGTGCAGCGCGGTGCGCCCGGCGAACTGGTTCACCACTACACCTTCCACCTGCAGTGCCGGGTTGTGGTCCTGGCGCAGCTCCTCGACCTCGGCCATGACGCAGTGCAGGGCCTGGCGCGAAAAGCTGTCGCAGTCGAACGGGATCAACAAGCGCTCGGCCGCCACCAGCGCGCTGAAGGTGTAGAAATTCAGCGCCGGCGGGGTGTCGATGTAGATCCGCTCGTAGTCCTCGCCCAGTTCCACCAGCAGTTTGCGCAGCTTGTTGATCTTGAACTTGCTCTCCAGCTTGCTCTGCAGATCGCTGAGGTCAGGGCTGGCGGTGACCAGGTGCAGGTTGCTGTAGCGGGTTTCGGTGATCGCCACGCGGTGCTTCTTGCCAGCGGCGGTAACCGGCGACAAGGTTTGGCGGAAGAAATCGGCGATGCCGGCAGGTATGGCGTCATTGACCAAGCCGGTCAGGTAGTAAGTGGCATTGGCCTGCGGGTCGAGGTCGACCAGCAGGGTCCGATAGCCCTCGGCGGCACTGGCTGCGGCGAGGTTGCAGGCAATGCTGGATTTGCCCACGCCACCTTTCTGATTGAAAACCACACGACGCATGAGACGCTCATCCATGAAGTGTAAATGTCAGGTTGGGGTCAATCCTATGACTGAAACACTGCAGTTTTATGACAAAGATTGTTACAAGCTCACAATCAGGGGGCTCAGGCGATGGCCACCCGGTTGCGACCTTGCTGCTTGGCCTGGTACAGCGCCCGGTCAGCCAGGCCCAAAGCTTCCATAGGCTTGCTGCCCGCATCACCATCCCAGCGCGCCACCCCCAGCGAAATCGTCACTGCCCCCACGGGCTCCACAGGCGTGTCCTGCACTGTCACCCGCAGCCGTTCGGCCACCGCCGCCGCCACTTCCAGGCTGGCCCCTGGCAGCAGCATCAGGAATTCTTCGCCCCCGGTGCGGCAAAGCAGGTCACCTTCGCGGCAACAACGGCGCATCAATTCCGCCAGCCGGCGCAGCACCTGATCACCCACCTCATGCCCATGGTTGTCGTTGACCCGCTTGAAGTGATCGATATCCAGCTCGATGGCCGCAAATGCTCTTCCTTCGGCTTCCAGCAGCGACAGGCTGAACTCCAGGCTGCGGCGGTTGCCCAGGCCCGTCAGCGGGTCGGTCTGGGCGTCACGATTGAGCCGGCCAATCCGCTCTTGCAGCAAGTTCAAGCCGAACAGCAACGCGCGCTTGAGTTCTGCTGCCTCGAAGTACCAGGCCCGCACCTGATGCAAATGTTCGGCGGTGCCGGCGCGGTCCATCGAGCGGGCACCCGCGGCCAGTTGCCACAGCGGCCGGGCGATGGTCATGGCCAACCACCACAGCAGCAGGCTGCCAACCAGCGCCAAGGGTGCCGAAGTGCCGACGACGTTCAGCACCAGGTGGCTCAGTGGCGTCACCGTCTGCGCCAAGGGCTGCTGCGCGACCACGCCCCAGCCGGCGCTGGGTACGGTGGCGAAGCCGGCGAGCATTTCCACGCCCAGGCTGTTGGTCAGTTGCCGAGTACCGCTGTCCAGTGTCGCCAACTGGTCTACCAGCGCGTTGCCCTCCACCACGGTGCCTACCCGTTCGCTGTTGGGGTGGTACAGCAGGCGGCGGTTGCGATCGACTACGTACAGGTAAGAACCGTCCTTGTAGAAGTGCTCGCCCAGCAGGCTGTTGAGGATATTGCGCTCACGCAGGTACAGGCTGCCGCCCACATAGCCCAGGTAGCGGCCGTTGCTGTCGAAAATGGGTTGCGAGAGCGCCACCACCAGGTTGTCGGCCGCCGACAGGTAGGGCGTGGAAACCAGTGGACGGCGTTCGTGCAAGGCTTCCTGGGCACCGGGCGACTGCACGTGGGTGCCGACCAGGTGGCGCAGCGGGGCTGGGGATACTGCCAACAGCACGCCGTTGGCGTCGATCACGAAGGTGGAGTTGAAGGCCATGCTCTGGCCCAGCACACGCTCGGTTTCCACCTGCAGCGCAGCACCATCGCTCAGCTGACGGCCCTGCAGGCTGGCGCTGAACGCCAGTTGCTGCAGGGCGTTGCCGATGAAGGTTTCGGTGATGCTGGCCAGCTTTGTCGCATACACCCGGTTGGCTTCCAGCGCGTTGTCGATCAGCAGTTGGCGCTGCACTCGGTAGCTGGCGAAGTAGCTGGCGCACAGCATGACCACTGCGGTAAGGGCGCAGAGCACCAGAATGAGTGTACGTAAATCCAGGCGCAATCCATGCTTGGCGTGTGGCAATCCTGACCTCGGGTGATCGAAAAGGGCTACTGAACGGGAGTGGCCTGGCGCGCCGCGGTCAAGAACCTGCCTTGTCCAGTGCGTCGAGTTCGTCCTCCACCTGCTGCATGCGCTGTTCGACCAAGGCCTGAACGTTTGCATCTTGGGCGGTTTCACGCATCAGGGTGGTGAGTTTTTCGCTTAGGCGTTTGCCGGCTTCGGTGTCTTCCAGGGCACGGGCCTTGGCCGGGTCCTGGGTGGCGGCGACGATGGTGGCGAACTCGGCGTCGCTGAAGTTCCTTTCGCTGTACAGGCGGAACAGGTCCTGGCGCTGGTCCTCGACGGTGAGGTGCTTGCGCAGTACGTCCTGAATGCTCGCCTGCGACAGCTGTGGGTGAGTGCGGCCCAGCAGTGCGGCCATGCGCTCGATGTTGTGTGTGTAGGCGTCCTGCAGCGGTAGCTGGGCAAGGATCTGTTCTTCACGGGAGGGTTTCTGGTCGCAGGCGGTGAGTGCGGCAGTCAGCAACAGGGGCAACAGCAACTTCTGGAAGCGCGACATGGCATGGCCTGGTTGGGCAGTGAAGACCGCTGATTATACCGATGTCCGCCTGGCCACGACGAGCCCTGTGATTTGCCTTGTGCGGCGCGCTGGGGTAGAACCTTGCCCTCCCGATCATGGGCAGTAACCCGATGCCGAACTGGACCCTGCAACCCGTGGCGCGAGACGCCATTGCCGAAGTGCTGGCGTTTGTCGACAGCGCCCGCCGCGAGCTGTTTCCGATGCTCGCCAACGCGCCATTGCCGCGTGACCTGGCGCATTTTGCTGAAACATACCTGGACGGCGCGGGCTGTTTCCTGGAAGCCCGTGATGCTGGGCGGCTGGTCGCGGTGATCGGTTACCTGCCCTATGATCATCGCTTTACCCAGTTTGATTACCACGCAGTACGGGTCGTCGAGGTGGTGCGCCTGTTCGTGTTGCCGGGGTACCGCAGGCATGGTTTGGCTGCGGCCCTGTTCTGCGCATTGCGCGAGCGGGCGATGCTGGCGGGTATCGACCTCCTGTACCTGCATACTCATCCGTTTCTGCCGGGTGCGATTGCATTCTGGGAGCGACAAGGGTTTGCGGTGGTTGATGTGGAGAAGGACCCGGTCTGGCAAACCACACACATGCAATTGCGATTACGCTGACCTGTAGGAAAGCCCCTACGACGGTGCTTTGGGTGTGATCGACGCGTTCATTTCAAAATCTACCTGGCTTGCTAACCTTCCCTCGTGTATGGCTTTTTAACAGCACCCAAGGGAGATTCACAATGGCGCACATGGCCCTGTACAAACTCAAACTGCTGGACGAGTTCGAAGACCGCACAGACCTGTGGACCTTCGGTGATTTCGAGAGCAGGTTGATGGACCTGTGGCGCGGGGCGACGCGGCATGATGCCAAAGGCATCATCAATGCTGCACACAAGGAACGGCGTTGGCCCAGGGCGGTGAAGCGCTATTTGCTGACGAATTATCGGGCGTTTGGCAATGTCAGTTCGGAGGTGGAGCGCACGTTTGACGAGGTGCTGGCGGCGATGAGCGCACAGGAGAGGGCCCAGTGGGGGTTGCTGCCTGCTGGTAATTCAGTTGCCTGAAAAACCCAGGGGCTGCGCAGCAGCCCCACTCAGGCGACGCATTGCATCAGAACCCGCCTGACAACGGCCATTCCACCGCCAGCCGTATCTGGTCGCCATCCAGCTCCGCCTGCGCCGTGTTCCCCCGGTGCACGTTATGCCTGACCGAGAACGTCGTGCCTTTGGCCTTGCCACTCTGCACCACGTAACGCGCTTCCAGGTCGCGCTCCCAATGCTTGCCACCCTTGCCATACCCCAAGTACGCATACCCGCCATTGGGGTCGACGTGTGTGCCATCGATATCGAAGCCACGCACATACAACGCCACCAGGTTCAACCCCGGCACGCCGTAGGCGCCCATGTTCAGGTCGTAGCGCGCCTGCCATGACTTCTCGTTCGGTGCGTTGAAGTCCGACATCTGCACAGCGTTGGCGATGAAAATCGCGCCGCGCGTCACGTAGTCGAAGGGCGTGTTGCCGTCCACTTGCTGCCAGCCCAGGCTGAAGCTGTGTGGGCCCTGGTTGTAGCGCGAGAGCAGGCTCCAGGTGGTGTTGTCGATGCGCCCGGACAGCGCTTTGCCGGTGTCGGTGGTGCGATACAGGTTGAGGTCCAGGCTGATGCTGCGCTGGTCATCCAGGGCGTGGCTGAGGGTACTGCCCAGGTAGTGCTGGTTCCAGCTGTCCTCGTAACGTGAGGTGTACAGGCTGCCGCTGAAGGCGGCGCCGGGGTTCCACACGGCACCGGCCAGGTCGAAGCTGTTGCCCTGGCGGCCGTTGGAGTAGTTCACCACAAAGCCCTGATCGTGGCTGGAAGCGTTGCGGTCGGTGCTTTCGTTGAAGTGCCCGGCTACCAGCTTGAGGTTGTCGACTTCATTGCTGGTGAGAAAGAAGCCCGTGGCAGTCTCGGGCAGCAGGCGACTGTCGGAGGAACTGAACACCGGCGTCTTGACCCGTTGCTCGCCGTAAGACAGCACCGTATCGGACACGCGCAGTTTCAGTGCCGCACCTGCGCGGCTGTACTCGTTTTTAGGATGCCCGTCGTTATCGACCCCGAGCAAGCGCGCCTTGCCCGCCCGCCCGCCACCACTGTCGAGTTGCACGCCCAGGTAGGCATGGGCATCGACCCCGACACCGATCAGGCCTTGGGTGAACCCGGACTGGAAGGTACCCATCAAACCATAGGCCCATTCCTCGGCCTTGCCATTACGCTCGTTGCGCGGTTTGTAGGCATTGCGCGCTGCGCTGTTGCGCCCACCGTGCTTGTAGTCGCGCTGGTCGAAAACGCTGCGGTTGAGCAGGTTCCAGCTGCTGTCCGCAAGAAAACCATTACTCTGCGACTGGGCAGTGTCGGCCAGGGCGAGCGGGGCCAGGCCCAGTAGCGGCAGTGCCAGCAATAACCGGTTCATTGCCTGGCCTCGAGCTTTTGCAGTTGTGCGGCGAAGCGGGCTTTGGCCCGCGTCGGCAAGTTCGCCGGCAACGCCGCTGCGGACGCATCACCTACCTGGATCACCATCACCATGCCCATGGCCAGGTGGGGAATGCACTGAATACCGTACACACCAGGCACGCTGAAGGTTTGCTCGAACACCTGGTTCAGTTTGCTCTTGAACGGCTCGGCACCGGCGGGCAGCAGGCCCGCCACGCTGGCGGCATTGTGCCCGCTTTGTGTGGGCAGAAAGCGCACGCTGTCGCCGGGGGCAATGTGCAAGTGGTCCGGTTCGTAGACCATGGCGCCGTCGCTGCCGCGGTTGAGCATTTTTACTTCATGCACTTCGGCCAGCACGGCCGGGGCAAGCAGGGCGCTGGCAAGCAGCAGGGCGACAGGGCGAAACAGCATGGGCAGAACTTCCGGGTTCAGGGGGCGCGAAAGCGCAGAATGCGCGCGCCGTCGTAAGGGTCGGTAAGGTAGTGGGCGTGGACGCCGAAGGTACTCAGCAGGCGCTCGGGGGTGAGTACGTCGAGTGGTTTGCCAAGGGCGACCAGGCGGCCCTTGTCGAGTACCGCCACACGGTCACAGGTGAGCGCCTGGTTGAGGTCGTGCAAAGCCACCAGGGTGGTTACCGGCAGGGCCTGCACTTGCTGCAGCAGGCTTAGCTGATGCTGGATGTCCAGGTGGTTGGTCGGTTCGTCCAGCAGCAGTACCTGCGGGCGTTGGGCCAAGGCGCGGGCGATGTGCACACGCTGGCGCTCGCCACCGGACAGCGAGCCCCACAGGCGCGTACGCAGGTGCAAGGCATCAAGGTCGGCCAACGCTTGCTCGACGATGTCGCGGTCCTGCCGGGAGAACGGCGCCAGGGCCGAGAGCCAGGGCGTGCGGCCCAAGGCAACCGCGTCGAACACGCTGATCGCATCGAGGGTGTCGGCCTGTTGTTCGACCAGTGCCAAGGCCTGGGCTACATGGCGGCGAGGCATCTGCGCCAGCGGTTCGCCCATCAGCTGTACGTTGCCGCAGGTGGGTTTGCGCAGCCCTGCCAGCAACTTCAGTAGCGAGGATTTGCCCGAGCCGTTGGGGCCGACGATACCCAGGGTTTCACCAGCGACAACGCCAAGGTCGATACCGCTGAGCACGGCATTGCCGGCCAGTTGCAGCCCCAGCCCCTGGCAACTCAGTGGGTGCACTTGTACAGCAGCCAGGAGGGTCATGGGCGCCCCCGGCGGCTGACCAGAATCAGCGCGAAAACTGGCGCGCCGATCAGCGCGGTAACCACACCTACCGGGATCACCTGGCCGGTGATCAGCGTGCGTGAGAGGATGTCTGCCGCAATCAGGAACAGTGCGCCACCCAGCGCGCTGGCAGGCAGCAGGCGGCTGTGCCCGGGGCCTAGCAGCAGACGCAGGGCGTGGGGTATTACCAGCCCGACAAAACCGATGGCACCGACAATGGACACCATCACCGCCGTGACCAGCGCTGCACAACTGATCAGCAACAACTGGGTACGCCGCACCGGAATGCCCAGCGAGGCTGCCGAATCGGCACCAAACGTGAAGGCGTCCAGCGCACGGCGATGCCACAGGCACACCAGCAAGCCGAACAGCGCCACCGGCACAGCCAGCCACACCGAAGGCCAGCGCACGCCGCTGAGGTTGCCCAGCAGCCAGAACAGGATACCGCGCGCCTGCTCGGCGGTGGCCGACTTGGTGATCAGGAAGGCGGTCAGGGCATTGAACAGTTGCGAGCCAGCGATACCGGCAAGGATCACCTGAGCGTTGTTGCTGCTGGGGCCGGCCGCGCGGGCCAGCAGCAGCACCAGGGCGAATGCGGCCCCGGCGCCGATGAAGGCCCCGGCGGACATGCTCAATGCCAGGCTACCCAGGCCCAGCAGGCCGACCAGCACCGCGCCGGTCGAGGCACCGGCAGATAGCCCGAGCAGGTACGGCTCGGCCAGGGGGTTGCGCAACAGCGCCTGGAGAATCACGCCGCAGGTTGCCAGCCCGGCGCCGCACGCGGCTGCGACCAGGGTGCGGGTCAGGCGGTAGTTCCAGACGATGCCGGCGTCGATCGGGTCGACCGGGTAGCCGGCCTGCCACAGGTGGTTGGCCAGCACCTGGCCGACCACGCTGGGCGACAGGCTGGTTTCGCCGATGGCGGTACCGGCCAGCAGGGCGGCCAGCAGGGCTGCCAGGGCAACCACGATGCAGGGTAACAGGCGCATCATCACTGGGCTGCTTTACCGCTGGCGAAGGCTGTGGCTAGCGTCTGCACGCCGCGGAACAGGCGGATGCCGGCTTGCATGGCGTCGGCGTCAAGAATGATGATGCGATCGTGCTTCACCGCATCCATGTTGCGGGTTACCGGGTCGCTGCGCAGGAATTCGAGCTTTTTCTGATAGTCGTCGGCGGGGAAGCGTCGGCGGTCCATGCGGGCGATGATCAGCCAGGTGGGGTTGGCCTTGGCCAGGGTTTCCCAGCCTACGGTCGGCCATTCTTCGCTGGACTCGACCACGTTGCGCACACCCAGGGTGCGCAGCATGAAGTCGGCGACGCCCTGGCGGCCGGCCACATAAGGGTCGATGTCGAGGTCGGCGCTGGAGAACCAGAACAATGCCGAGGTGGCCGACAGGTCCTTGCCGGCCAGTTGCGCCTTGGCACTGTCCAGGCGGCCTTTGAGCTCGGCATTCAGAGCATAGCCGCGGTCCTGCACATCGAAGATCTCGGCCAGCTGGCTGATGCTCTTGTAGATGCTGCTGACCTGGAACGCCTGCAGACGGGTGCCGTCGGCGCCGACCAGGTTGTCCTTGCCTTCGCAGTCCGACGGCAGCAGGTAGGTGGGGATCTTCAGTTCATCGAACTGTTCGCGGGTGCCGACCACGCCCTGGGCACCGACCATCCATTCGAACTGCACCGCCACCAATTGCGGGCGCTTGCCGACCACGGCTTCGAAGCTGGGGTCGTTGTCGGCCAGGCGCGGCACCTTGGCGTTCACTGCCTGGTACTCGGGCAGCACGTTGTTGAACCACAGCGAGGTGCCCGCCAGCTTGTCGCCCAGCCCCAGTGCATAGAGCATCTCGGTACCGGCCTGGCCGATGGTGACGGCGCGCTGTGGCGCCTGGGCGAACGTCTGCGGCTTGCCGCAGTTGTCGAGCGTCAGCGGGTAGTGGGTGGCCGCGGCCTGGGCCAGGCCGGTAAGGCCTAGGCCGGCGAGCAGGGTGGCGAAACGGGGCAGCATGCTGGGCGATCTCCTATCGGACAGTTCGGGTGAGGAACGCGCGGACAGGCATCGCCGAGCCCCTGCCGGTGGCAGGGGCAACACTGATGGCCAATCCCGGACACCCCGCCGGTTGGTGAATGTAGGCCGGCAGGTCTCCTGACTGGTGCGTCATGGCCCGGCTCCGGCCTTCCCGGGCGGTCTGGCCCAGTGGCATCGATGGAGCAGGCTCGGCACCTACAGTTGCGGGGGCAGTTCCGTTTGGCCCGTATTGGCGGGCCTGGGATTCCCTATTAGTTCCGTGGTGGAAACCGGCGGCCCGCATGGTAGACCATCGCGCCGCCGGGTGAAAACGCTTTTCAGAAGTACTTCAGCCAGGCGATGTCGCGGCGCCGCTGCTTCAGTTGGGCGAACCCGCGTACTGGCAGGTACAGCGAAGCCGCCAACAGCACCGCGCTCAGCCACACCGCTGCAATGCTCTCGAAGCCGAAGTAGTCGCCCTGGTTGAGGCCTAACAGCGCCACGCTGGCCAGGTACAGCAGCTTCAGCACATACAGGTGCAGCAGGTAGAAGAACATCGGGGCCGCACCGAACACCGCCAGGGCACTGATCCAGCGCGCCTGGCCGGCCCGCTCGAAGGCGCGCAGCAACACAAGGCCGCAGCCCAGGGTCAGGGCCAGGAACAGTAGCGACGGTGGGTATTTGGTGATGTTGAAGAAGCTCATCAACGTTTGCGTGAAGGTGGGGTAACCGCTCCACGGCGCCTCACCATAGCCGTTGAACATGCGCAGCAGGACAAAGCCCAGGAGTGCGAGCAACCCGGCCGTCAGCAGGCGTTGCTGGCGTTGTCCGGCCTCGCTGCCGCGCGCGAACCAGGGGCCCAGGCCATAACCCAGGGCAATGACGCCGATCCACGGCAGCACCGGATACGACGTGCGCAGGCGCAGGTTTTCCGACCATTCAAGCCAGCCGCGGTCGTGCAGGATTGCCCAGGGCACGTGCAGGGCTGACTCCACGCCAAAGTGCAGGCCGTCGAGCAGGTTGTGGCCGGCGACGATGATGGCGCCCAGGGTGAGCAGTGCGGCGCGTGGCAGCCACACCAGCAGGGACAAGGCGATCATGCTGACGCCGATGGCCCAGATCACTTGCAGATAGATCACGCTGGGCGGCAACTGGAAGGTCCAGGCGAAGTTGACCAGGGTGAACTCCAGCACCACCAGGAACAGCCCGCGCTTGAACAGGAATGCCGAGACATCGCTACGGCCCTGATGCTTCTCGCCGTACAGCCAGGCCGACAGGCCGGTCAGCAGGACGAACACCGGTGCGCAGAGGTGGGCCAGTGTGCGGCTGACGAACAGCGCAGGCTCGGTGCTGTCGATGGCCATGGGGTCGCTGACCTGGCGGTGCAGGAAAAAGGTCTCGCGGACATGGTCCAGGAGCATGAACAGGATCACCAGGCCGCGCAGGGCATCGATGCTCTGCAGGCGCTGGGTGATCAAGGTGGGCGTGGCGCTGGCGCTTGTCATGGAGGGTCGCTGATAGGAATGAATGTCATGTGAAACGTTATCTTATAACTAATTTATTGGAGGCTGGTAGAGGTTTTTGTGTTGCCTGTGCAGGCCTCTTCGCGGGCGCGCCCGCGAAGAGGCCGGTTCAGGCAACTCAGGTCAGAAGGTGTAATCCACCGTCGCAAAATACGAGCGCGGCATCCCCATCAACCACTGCTGCCCGCTGAACGCCGACTGCACATACTCGCGATCGAACAGGTTGTTCAACTGCAACCCCAGCCGTACATCAGGCAACACCTGCCAGGCGATGTTGGCATCGACCACGGTGTAGCCGGGGGCGCTTTGGGTATTGGCGGTGTCGGCATAACGCTCATCCACATAGCGCGCGCCAATGCCGGCTTCCACCTGTTGGCCGAAACCTTTGCTCAACCACAGGTTGGCGGTACGCCGTGGCACGTTTGCCGGCCGGTTGCCGGCACGGTCCTGCGCCACGCCGCCGACCATCTCGTCGAAGTCGTCATACCTTGCGCGCACCAGCGATGCGTTGGCAGACACCTGCCATTGGTGCGCCAGCGCCAGTTCCAAGGTCGCTTCGAGGCCATCGGAGGTCTGCTGGCCAGCCTGTTGCTTCTCGTGGGTGATCGGGTCGTCTACCAGCAGCTTCTTCTTGACGATGTGGTAGGCGGCCAGTGTCCATTCGCCACGGCCTTCCCAGAAGCGCTGCTTCAGGCCTACCTCAGTCTGCTTCGCTTCGGTCAAGTCATAGTGCATCTGGGTGGGGCTGAGGCTGATGAGGTTGTTGACCCCTTCCTCGCTGGTGGAGTACTGGCCATACAGTGACAGGTCGTCAGTGACCGCGAACACCAGCCCAGCGCGCCAGTTGCCACCTTGCAGGCTGCGGTCACTGCGGCTGTCGTTGGTCAGGTTGTCGCGGTCGATGTGGTTCTGGTCGCGGCGCACGCCGGTTACCAGCGACAGCCGGTCGCTGAGCTGCAGGCGGTTCTCGGCGAACAGGGCAAAGGTATGGGTGGTGGACAAGGTTTGCGGTCGCAGCGGCGAGGCACTGTGGAACCCGCCGGGCTGCGGTTGCCATGGGTCGATGTAGTCGCCGCCGACATCGTTGTAGGGTGAATTGCTGTCGACGTTGAAGCGCACCTTGTTGTACTCGGCCCCGACCACGGTCTTGCTGGCCAGGCCGAACAGGGTGTGGTCGAAGGTGAAGGTCTGGCGGTCGCCGAACTGTTCCTGGTTGTGCTTGATCTCCAGGTAGCTGCCGCGCAGCAACTGCTGACGCCCGGCGTCCCAGCTGTAGTCTTCGGCGTTGCGCCAGTGGCGGCGGCTCTTGATGTAGTACAGCTGGTTGCTGGCGCTGAGGTGGTCGTTCAGCGTCCAATCGGTGGTCAGCCGGGTCCACTCGTCGTCATAACGCTGCACGTCATTCTGTACGTTGTAGTTCTTGTTGCGCAGGCTACTGCGATAGTGGCCGTCGATCAGCGGCGTGCCGTAGTAGTTGGCGGGCTGCGCCTCGCCACGGTCGTGGGCGAGGGTGAAGCTGAGGTCGTCACTGGCATCGAAACGCAGCGCTGCGCTAACGGCCAGGCTGCGCGAATGGGTGCGGTCGACCCAACCATTGCCATCTTGCTGGTTCAGCGTAAGGCGATAGCTCAGGCGCTCGCTGAGGCTGCCGCCGCTGTCCAGGCCGAGCTGCTGACGGTCCCATGAGCCGTAGCCCAGACGCAGGTGGTTGCGCACTTCGCCGGCAAACGGTTTTTTCGGGATCACGTTGACGACCGCGCCGGTGGCGCCTTCGCCATGCAGTACCGAAGCCGGGCCGCGAATCACATCGATACGTTCGACCATCCACGGGTCGACAGGGAACGTTTGCGTGCCGGCGCCGGTGTAAAGGCGCGCGCCGTCGAACAGGGTCATCACCGAACTGTGCCCGGCAAAGCCGCGGGCGGACAGGCCGGTGCCGCCGTCGCCTGGGGAGCCGACGAAGGTGATGCCCGGCGAGCGGGTCACCGCATCCTGCACGGTGAGGTTGTTGCGCTGCTGAATCTGCTCGGCACTGATGCTGCTGGTACTGGCGGGTGTTTCCAGGGCACTCAGGCCAAGGCGCGAGCCGGCCTGGGTAGGCGTGGCCAGGTCGATGGCGTGGCTGTCGAGGGTGTCGGTGATGGCCGTGGAAGGCAAGGCCAGAGGCGGCGGGGCACGGTCATCGGCCAAGGCCGGCAGGGCGACGGCCAGGCAGGCCGCCAGGGGGTGAAGCTTGAACATACGGGACATGTCGTTCCACTGCTGCAGGAATGAATGCATCCCGGTGGAAAACACGCAAAGGCGAACCATGCAGGCAGGCGCGCGCACGGATTCCGGCCTGCGCCCGCCCACCGCGGGTTGCCAAGTGAAGCTCCAGGCCGGTCTCCGGGCTTGCGAGGGGCATGAAACCTTCACCTTCCCATGCCGGAGCACAGTGGTATCTCGAAGGGTTCGCTCGCTTACCGTTGCGGGGGCAGCGCCGGACTTGTCGTGGGCAACACGACGCACCGGCTTCCCGTTTCACCCTGCGCGCGGCGGCGCAGGACACCTGAAACTGGCGCGCATCTGACCATTGAAACGCGGGGGCGTCAAATTTGCTTGGGCAATGGAGGTGGGTTAGGCCTGCAAAGGCTAGCGTCCGCGGCGCCGCGAAACCCGTGCCTCGATGTTCTTGCGCCCGATCAACAGCGGGGGCTTCTCTACCACCGGCTCATCCGCCAGCCATTTGTACATCACCAGGCAGTCCACCAGCCCCAGGCGGGCATGGCGATAGGCCTTGGGCAAGCGGCCAACGGTCTCGAAGCCCAGCTTGTGCCAAAGCGCCACGGCCACTTCATTGCTGGCCACCACCGAGTTGAACTGCAGGGCCAGAAAACCTTCCTGGCGCGCCAGCTTCTGCGAGTGTTCGCACATCAGGCGCGCCACGCCCCGGCCGCGCGCCTGTTCGCAGACCATGTAGCCGCAATTGCCCACATGTGCGCCAGGCCCGGCAGCATTGGCCTTGAGGTAGTAGGAACCCAGCAGCTCGCCATCTTCTTCAGCCAGCAACGTATGCAAGGGCAGCTCCAGCCACAGCTGGCGAGCCTGTTCGACGCTCAGGGCTGGCTCGAAGGCGTAGGTTTCACGGGCCTGGACAATGGCTTGGAAGGTAGGCCAGAAACGGTCGAAGTCTTCGGGCGTCATGGGGCGAATGTGGATCATGCGGGTTCCTGCGCGGGCTAAGCCGCCCAGTCTGGGTGGCGCGGCGCCGTCGCGCAAGGGCGGCGACGCCGTTTGTGCTCAACCGTTGGCCTTGCCCACCGCGTCCATGGCACGCGCTGAGTAGACCAGTGCGGCCCCAGCATTCATCGCCACCGCTACGCCAAGCGCTTCGGCAATTTCCTCGCGGCTGGCGCCATGCTTGACCGCCTGTTGCGAATGCACGGCGATGCAGCCGTCGCAGCGGGTGGTCACGGCCACGGCCAGGGAGATCAGCTCGCGGGTCTTGGCGTCCAGGTGGTTGGTCTTGGCCCCAGCACCGCTGGCGGTCACATAACCGGCCACGGTGTCGGGTGAGAGTTGCTTGAGATCGCCGATGCCGGCCATCAACTGCTTACGGTAGGCGTCCCAGTCCATCATGCTCATCGTCTTCACCTTGGGGGGGTTGCGAGTGGAGCTTTCAGGCTAGTCGAAGAGTGGCAAGTGCGAGGCTTGTACTTTGGTGGTCATGCAGTGGGCCTTTGGCAGCGGGCTTGCACCAAGCCCGCGCCTACACGGTTCAGATGTAGATGAACACCAGCACCAACGCTGCGACCACTGCCCATTTCTCCAGGTAGTAACGCATGCGGTTGCGCTTCTTCAGCGCCTTGCCACGCTCGCGGATCTTGTAGATGCGGGTGAACAGGCGGTTGATGCCCCCGGTCTTGTCGCTGGCATCGTTGGGCGCAGCGGCGGCGGCCATGACATTTCGGCTGAACCAGCGGTTGAACGCGGTTGCCCAGCGGTACTTGAGCGGGCGTTCGACGTCGCAGAACAGGATGATGCGGTTATGCTCGGTGGTGTTGGCCGCGTAGTGGATGTAGGTTTCGTCGAAGATCACCCCCTCGCCATCGCGCCACGAGTACTTCTCGCCGTCCACGTCGATGTAGCAGCCGTCGTCGTTCGGCGTGTCCAGGCCAAGATGATAGCGGTACGAGCCCGCATACGGGTCACGGTGGCGCACCAGCTTGGCACCCGGCGGCAGGGTGGCGAACATGGCAGCCTTGACTGTGCCGATACCTTGCAACAGCTCGGTGGTGCGTGGGCACAGCGCCATCGCCGACGGGTGGCTCTCGCCGTACCACTTCAGGTAGAAGCGCTTCCAGCCGGTTTTGAAGAACGAGTTGAAACCGACGTCATCGTAATTGTCGGACTTCTTGATTTCGCCTACGTGCAGCAGCTGGCGGCCTTCCTCGCGGATCTCCTGCCAGTGGTCCTGCAGCGGTTTCAGTTCGGGAAAAGCCTCAACCGGCAGGTAAGGCTTGGCCGGGTGCTTGGAAAACAGGTACAGAAAGCTGTTGACCGGGGCCAGGAAGCTGGAGTGGTCGCCCAGCTGACGCGTCAGCTTGTGGCGAACCCGACCGCGCAGGTGAACATAGGCGATCGAGAGGACGAAGATAAGTACGAGTGCAATTTTCATGGACGTTTACTTGTCGAAAAATGGCCATGCGCCATGGCATAAGCTCGCCAGCATAAACAATCATGGGGGCAGTTTGTACTTATTGTTACGAAACGGTGGGGCGACATTGGTGTAATGCCCTACAGTCTTGCGCAAACGTTTCATGTCAGGGAGTTTGTATGGTTCAGGATATACGCCCCAGCGGTAGCCCGTTCAAACGGCTGTTCTTCGCCTTGCCGGTCAACGATGCCCAGCGCAGTGCTCTGGCCCAATGGCGCCGGGACCTGAGCCTGCGCAGCGGCAAACCGGTGCCGGCAGCCAATTTCCACGTCACGCTGCTGTTCCTCGGTGATGTGGACGCCGCCCAGCTGCCAGCGATCTGCGCGGCGGTCGATCAACTGGCGCTGCCGGCCACGGCGCCGCGGCTGTTGCTCGACCGTTTGCAGGTGTGGCAGCGGGCCGGAGCGCTGGTGCTGGAGGCACAGCAGACACCGCCGGCCCTGTTGCACCTGGTGTACGGCTTGCAGCAGGCGCTGCTGCCGTTGGGGGTGGAGGCGGCCAACCGTGAGTATCGGCCGCACCTGACGCTGTCCAGGGACTACCACGGCCAGCCACCCGAGGCCAGCAGCGCGCCGGAGTTCTACCTCACCGCGCGACACTTCACGCTTTACGAGTCGCGCAAGGGCGCCTACTGGCCATTGGCGCAGTGGCCGCTGGCGCAATGACCTGGGGTTAGAGCTCTGGGGTGTACTTGACCGTCAACAGGAAGTTACGCGGCTCGCCAAAGTTGTTGCTGCCATTGAGCTGGTTGAAGCCTGCGACCCAGTACTTCTTGTCGAACAGGTTGTTGGCGTTGACGGCAACGTTCACTTCCGGGGTCAGCTGATAGGTCAGGCGCGCGCTCCACACCGTATAGCCCGGCACGGTGTAGGTGCGCTCGTAACCCAGGGTATGGCTTTGGGTGGTGAAGCCAAGGCCTGTACTCCAGCGCTGGCCGTCCAGTGGCAGCGTGTAATCGGCCCAGGCGCGCAGCATGTGTTTGGGTGTCCACTGGCTGAATGTGCGGCCTTTGTCGACAGGGTCTTCAAGGAATTTGGTGGTGTTGTAGGTGTAGCCTGCGAACAATTGCAGGCCACTCAGCACTTCACCGCTGATCTCGGCTTCGACACCCTGGCTGCGTACCTTGCCCGACGCTGTTGAACAGTACCAGTCATCGCAGGCGAACCCCGAGGTTGTATCGGTGACCGCGCGGTTTTCCTGATCGTAGCGGAACAGCGCGATCGAAGCGTTGACCCGGCCGTCAAGCAGTTCGCCCTTGAGGCCCGTTTCGTAGTTGCTGCCAATCACCGGTTTGAGCGGTGTATTGCCAACGGCGCGTTCGGTTTGCGGTACGAAGACGTCTGTGTAGCTTGCGTACCAGGCCCATTCGCGGGTCAGGTCGTAGACAAAACCTGCATACGGGGTGACCTCACCCGTTTCGGTCATGCGGCTGGTGGGGTTGACCTGGCCCGGGTTCAGCCCGCGGTACGTGGTGCTTGCGTAGCTGTAGTCGAACCAGCTGACGCGTGACCCGAGAATCAGCGTCAACCTGTCGGTCGGTTTGACGCGCCAGGCACCGTACAGTCCTTTCTGGCGAATATCATAGCCACTGCTTTCGTGGCGCCCGAAGGGCGCGGCAAGCAGGCTGTCACGGCTAGGCTCGGGGCGGTCATGGTCGATGTCGAAGATGCTGTCATTGCCACCAAAGGTGCGCCAGTAACCATCATCGCTGGTGAGCTTGGAGTAGTTGCCGCCAAAGGTCACTTCATGTGCTACGGGGCCTGTGTCGAAGTGGCCGACCACGTTCATGTCCAGGCCCAGCTTGGTGGAATGGAAGTCGGTGATCCAGTCTGCATACTCGACGCCACTGCCGTCAGGCTCAAGGCCTTCACCGACGGTCTGGGTGCGCTGGTGGGTCGACGTGTTGGTCTCGTCCATGCGCACTGCAGCGGCCTTGAAAGCCCAGTCCTCGTTGAAACGGTGCTCCAGGTCCAGGTAATAGGTGGTGACGTCGGTCTCGGCACGGCTCCAGCGAGCGCCGGTGTAGGTCGAGCGCGGTACGTCGACCGGCTTGCCCGTGGCGTAGCGGGGGATACCCCGCAGCATCGGTCGCGACTGCTGGCGGTTATAGCTGATGCCAGCACCCACGGTAGTGGCGTCATTCAGGTCGATGTCCAGCGCGCCGTACAACGAATGCGATTTGCTCCACTGGTAGTCGATGAAGCTGTCGCTTTGGTCTTCGTCGGCCACGAGCCGTCCGCGTACACGGCCATCGGCGGTCAACGGGCCGCCGGCGTCAAGCTGCAGGCCGTAATGGTCCCAGGAGCCAGCTTTGCCGGTGAGGGTAACGGTCGGGGTTGCCTGGCCGCGCTTGCGCACCAGGTTGATCGCGCCGCCGGGGCTACCTGTGCCCTGCAGCAGGCCTGAAGCACCGCGCAGGATCTCCACTCGGTCGAAGAACACCAGGTCCTGGGTTGCCCAGTTGCCCAGCGAATAGTTGTTTCGCGGAATCGGCACACCGTCGTACTGCCAGTCATCGATCTGGAAACCACGCGAGGTCACCACCACGCCAGGGCCAATGCCCTGCGCGCCGACAATGCCCGTGGTGTGGTTGAGCGCGTCCTGCAAATCGGTGATGCCCTGGTCATCCAGTTGCTTGCGCGTGATGACGGTGACCGACTGGGGGATCTCCTTGAGAGTGTGCGTGCCTTTGCCGAGGGTCACCGCACGGGCGGCGTAGGAACCTGTGCCTTCGCTGGTTGCATCCACGTAGTTGTCGGTGATGCTGGTGCTGCCCAGCTCCATGACGTCGCCGCCCAGGCTGGCGGGGGCGACACTGAAATGCCCCTCGCTGGAAACCCGCAGCTGCAGGCCGCTGCCGGCCAGAGCAGCTTGCATGGCCTGTTCGGCACTCATCTGGCCGACCACGGCAGGTGCTTGCTTGCCGCGCACCAGTGCAGGCTCCAGCGCGATGATGTGGCCGCTTTGGCTGGCGATGCGGTTGAGCGTTTGAGCCAGGCTGGCGGGCGGCAGGTCGAACATCTGGGTTTGCGCCTGGGCTAGCACGTTGAAGCTGGCCAAGGCGGCGACCAGAGGCAGGGCGCGGGGCAAGGGGTTGTACACGGATTACTCCCGAATGAAGTGGCTGTCAGGAGGTATGTGGGACGAACAAAAAAAACTTGCCACCATTGCGAATGATTTTGATAAATATTTTTATCAAGGGGTTTTCAGGTCGATCAGCATCAGCCACGGGCCATAGCGTTCCACGCTGATTGGCAGCGCTTCGGCCAACGCCTTCAACGCCTGTTGTGGCTGGTCCAGAGGAAATACGCCTTGTACCCGCAGACCGCGTGCCGCGGGGGCGAGCCGAATGTAGCCACGCTGGTAGGGGCGCAGCGCGTCGACCACCTCATGCAGGGGCTGGTCGAGGACTTCCAGGCGGCCCTCCAGCCATGCAGCGCGTTGCTGTTGTTCGCCCGTCAGCCGTTCGAGGGTGTTACTGCGCAGCAGCGCGGCCTGCCCTTGCTGCAGCTCGGCCCATTGGCCATCGGCCAAACTGGCGCGGACACTGTGCTGCAGTACCACCACCCGGGTGGCATCTTCCTCCTGGCTGACCAGAAAGCGCGTTCCCAACGCCTGCACTTGCCCTTGCGCGGTGCGCACGCGCAGGGGACGCAGCGGGTCGCGTGCAACCTGGATCAGCAACTCACCGTGACGCAGCACCACAAGACGCTGCCCGGCATCGAACTGCACGTCGACCGCACTGGCGCTGTTCAGGCTCAGGCGACTGCCGTCCGCCAAAGTGAAGCTGCGTCGCTCGCCACGGCCGGTGTGCAAGTCGGCCAGCCAGCCTTGGGCAGTGTCACTGCGCCATCCACCCCACAGCGCCGTGCCCAACAGCCCCAGGCTTGCCATAGCGCCCAGTACGTCACGCCGTGAGCGAGTCGGCTGCATCAGCAATCGGCGCGCCTCTGCGGCTTGGCCAGGGGCCCGTTGATCGAGGGCGTGCAATGCGGCGAGCGGGTGGCCAAGGCGTTGTTCCAGGCGGTTCCAGGCCTGTTGATGAGCGGGGTCCTGCTGCAGCCAGAGCCTGACCCGTTGCAGCAGCGCTGCATCAGGCGTAGCGGCCCTGAGCTCGACCATCCAGTCGATGGCCTGCTCGCTGACCCGGTCGAGGGCTGGCCTGCTCATGCCTGCACCTCGCACAGGTAGCATTGGCGAAGCGCCTGTTTCATGTAGCGGCTGACCGAGCGCTCGCTGATCTGCAGCTTTGCGGCGATGTCGGCGTAGTGCATGCCGTCGAGCTGGCTATAGAGGAAGGTGGCTTTGACGACCGCTGGCAAGCCGTCCAGTGCCTGATCGATGGTCACCAGGGCCTCGATCAGCAGCAGTTGCTCCTCGGCCGATGGCGCTACGGCCTCCGGCAGCCGCGCCAGATGTTCCAGATAGGCGTGCTCGAGCTGGCGACGACGGTGGCGGTCGAAGATCAGCCGGCGAGCAATGATGGTGAGGTAGGCGCGAGGCTGCTGAATGCTGTCTGGATCGACACGCGCGCCGAGCATCTGGCAGAACGTTTCGGCCGCGGTATCTTCGGCGTCGGCGTGGTTACGCAGGCGTTTGTGGATATGCTGGAGCAACCAGCGATGGTGGTCGCTGAAGAAAAAGCCCAGTTTACGGGTCGATGTGCTGTCCAACGCCTGGTATCCGGTCGTGAGTGAAAATCGTTCTCAATAGTAGCTGGGTCGTCTGATTTCCTGCAATGGCAAGGCACGCACGTAGAGATCAGGCAGCGGCCTGGGATTCGACAAATAGCTTTTGGCCCAGTGCGTTGGCGTGTTGCAGATGGTGAACCTGGCTGGGGCCTTCGCTGTCGTCCAGCAAGGTCGAACCCCGTACTTCGGCGCCGCAGTAGTCGAAGATGCCATGCTCGATCTGCACGCGCATGGCCTCGGCATAGCCATGCCGATCGAAGGTGCCGCTGTCGGCGCCGGCAACACCGACCAGGTGCACCTTCATGCCGCGCAGCTTCTTGACGGTAACGCCCCCTTCATAGTCGAACGCCCAACCATTGCTGAATACCCGCTCTACCCAGCCTTTGAGCAAAGCCGGCAACGACCACCAATAGATGGGGAAAACCAGTACCAGGGCATCGGCGCGGTCGATGCGCGCCTGCTCCTTCAGTACGTCAGCCGGTGGCGCTGCCTGGCGGCGGTGCACCGCGTGATCGGCCAGGCCAAAGCGTGGGTCGAAACCTTCACTGGCCAGGTCGGCGATTTCGCCAGTGTGCCCAGCACTGGCAAGGCCTTCGGCGACTTGGCGGGCAAGGGCGTGAGTGAGGGATTGCGGGTCGTGATGACCGACGACGATCAAGGCGTGCATGGTGGGTTCTCCAAGACGGGATGCGGAATGACCCTGAGCGCTATATACTCGAGGTAAGTTACGTTTAGTAAGTTACTTTTGGTAGGTAAGCAATGTCAAGCGACGATCGCACCCCGGTGCGCAAACGGCTGAACCGCGACGAACGCCGCAGGCAGTTGCTGGATGTGGCCTGGCAACTGGTGGGTGTGGAGGGGACGGATGCCCTGAGCCTGGGGCGCCTGGCCGAACAGGCTGGGGTAACCAAGCCGGTGGTCTATGACCATTTCGATACCCGCACCGGGCTGCTGGTGGCGCTGTACCAGGAATACGATGCGCGTCAGTCGCAGATGCTGGCGCAGGCCCTGGCCAACTGCGAAGACAGCCTGGTCAGCCGAGCCCAGGTGATTGCCGAGGCCTACGTGGACTGCGTGATGAGCCAGGGCCGGGAAATACCGGGTGTGTCGGCAGCGCTGGCCGGGTCGCCGGAAATGGAAGCGCTGAAACGGGCGTATGAGCAGCCGTTTCTGGACAAGTGCCGCGAAGCGTTGGCCGGGTTTTCGCCCAGCGGCAATGTGGGGGTTGCCGGCATGCGCCTGCTGGTGGGGGCGGCGGATGCGCTGTCCCAGGCGGCTGCAGCAGGGGAGTTGGAGGCCGGGCAGGCCAAGGCCGAGCTCAAGGCCGCAATTATCGCTATGGTAGAGCGGCAGTGAAGGCCTGAGTTCGTGGGGGGGCGCAAAGCGGCCACGAGGCCCATCCCGTCAAACTGGCAAGCTCTGGTATGGCAGTTCATCCCCTGGGCTGCGCTCGAACTGGCGCTTGTACTCGCGGCTGAACTGCGACGTGCTCTGATAGCCCACCCGGTGCGCGGCCTGCGCCACCCCCAGGCCTTCGCCAATCAGCATCTGCTGCGCTTTCAGCAGGCGTAAACGCTTCAAGTACTGCATCGGCGCCATGTCGGTGCAGCGCTTGAAGTGTTCATGGAAGGTAGAAACACTCATGTTGGCCCGCGTGGCCAGTGCCTCCACGCTCAGCGGCTCGGCGTAGTGCTCGCGCAGGTGGGTGAGGGCTGCGCCGATGCGGGCGAAGTGCCCCTGTTGCTCCACCAGTGCTCGCAACACACCGGCCTGTGGGCCGCGCAGCGCGGTATACAGCACCTCGCGTACGCGCCCCGGGCCCAGCACCTTGGCGTCCAGCGGGTCCTGCAGGCAATGCAGCAGCCGTTCCACACTGTCGCGCATTGGCGCATCCAGTGCTGCCGAGGTCATCGATTGCGGTGTTTGGGCCTGTACTGCAGCGTCCGGCACCATGTCCATGCTCTGCACCAGTTCACCCAGCACGCCACGGTCGATGTCCACCGCCACGCCCAGCAATGGCGCGTCAGGGGTGGCGAAGGTTTCGCACATGAACGGCACCGACAACGCCTGCACCAGGTAATGCCCGGCGCCGTACTCCAGAGTGCGTGGCCCCAGCCGCGCCAGCTTGCTGCCCTGGGCCAGGATCATCAGGCTGGGTTCGTAGATCTGTGGGCTGCTGGCGACATAGTGGTCCCAGCTCAGCACCTGCACCTGGGGCAGGCGTGTAGGTACGAAGCCCGGGCGTGTGGCGAGGGTGCGGATGAGCGCGCAGAGCGGCGCATTGGCGTCGACGTGGCGGGTCAGTTGCATGGTGAACCAAGGGCAGAGAATCAGACAGCTTAATCATCGCAGACTGGTGGCGTGGCGCTAGATGCTGGGTGGCATCTTCGGAGGATCAGGCATGCATGCCGGAGAATCAGCCGTGGGCGAGGCGGCAGGCGACGCGCAGAATGCGCCGCCTGAATCGTTTCACTTAAATGCGAGGTCCTGCATGTACACCGCCATCGGCTACGCCGCCCAAACCCCCACCAGCCCCCTGGCCCCCATGACCTTCGAGCGCCGCAGCCCGCGCCCGGACGACGTCGCCATCGAGATCCTGTACTGCGGTGTGTGCCACTCCGACATCCATCAGGCGCGCAACGAATGGGGCATTGCCGTGTACCCGCTGATGCCTGGCCACGAGATCATCGGCCGGGTTACAGCGGTGGGCGACAACGTCACTGCGCACAAGGTCGGTGACCTGGTCGGCGTCGGCTGCATGGTCGATTCGTGCCGCACCTGTGAAGCCTGCGCCAAGGACCTGGAGCAATATTGCCTGGAAGGCCCGACCATGACCTACGCCACCCCGGACCGGGTCGATGGCAGCAACACCATGGGCGGTTACTCCAGCAGCATCGTGGTCAGCGAGCATTTCGTGGTACGCATCCCGGCCGGCATGGACCTGCCCAGCGCTGCACCTATTCTGTGCGCCGGCATTACCACTTACTCGCCACTCAAACATCACGGCGTCGGCCCGGGCCACAAGGTCGGCATCCTCGGCATGGGCGGCCTGGGCCACATGGGTATCAAGCTTGCCAAGGCCCTGGGTGCGCAAGTGACCTTGTTCACTCGCTCCCAGGCCAAGGCCGAGGAAGCCCGCCGCCAGGGTGCCGACCATGTGATCGTGTCCACCGATGTCGAGCAGATGCGCGCCGCTGCTGGCCGCTTCGATTTCCTGCTCGATACCATTCCGGTGCAGCACGACCTCAACCCGTACCTGGAAACCCTGAAGTTCGATGGCGTGCACATCCTGGTCGGGCTGATCGAACCGATCGACCCGGCGGTGCATGCAGCCAACCTGGTGATGAAGCGCCGAGTACTGGCGGGGTCGTTGATCGGTGGCATCGCCGAGACCCAGGAAGTGCTGGACTTATGCGCTGAGCACGGTATCCGTTGCGATATCGAGATGCTGGATATCCGCAATATCAACCAGGCGTATGAGCGGATGATCGCCGGTGACGTGAAGTACCGGTTCGTGATCGACATGGCCACGTTGCAGGGCTGATCGATCGGTTGCCTGTACTGGCCTATTCGCGGGGGCACCCGCGAGGAGGCCAGTACAGGCAACATGAATGATCGGTCTTTTACCAGACCATCGCCTTGTCCCAACCCTTCCAGAACAACCACCGCCGCACTTCGCCGTGTGCTCCGGTACCGATCTGCCACTCGGGCCGCCCGCTCTCCAGCGCAATTACCGACACAACCCCCGCATGGCTTGCCGCCACCAGTGTTCGCCCGTCGGCACTGATGTCCATCGCACTGATGGTCGACCCCAGGTAGTGCTGCCAATGCTCCTCGCCATCTTCGCCAAATGCCCGCAGGTACCCGTAGGCATCACCCACGATGTACTCGCCATCGCGCGCCACCCCGGCGTACACCCGTGCGCCATCCTGCACCAGCGGGGTGCGTGGGTCCTGGCTGTAGTAGTCGGTATCCAGGCCGGGCAAGTCCGCCACCCTGACCGCCAGTGTGGCGCCGCTGTAGAAATGGCAGGCATTGACGATCAACTGGTCACCGGTGCGGTTGAACAAAGCAAAGTGCGGGTATTCGCTGCCTGGGCCGATGTGTGCCAGCGGCCTGAGCTGATCGTCGAGGACCCGGTGCCGGCTGCCTTGCTCACCCACCACGATCAAGCGGCCATCTGCCGACACCGCGCCATGCTCCATGCTCAGCCCCAGGTTGATGTCGTCTGGCTCGGTACCTTCGGCCAGCTCATCGAGCACGCGCGTCTGCTGCGGCAGCAGGCGCGTTGCACCTTGACCGGCCAGCACGAAGATACCTTCGGCACTCACCAGCAGCACGCGTTGGCCGTCCGGGAAGGGGATAAGCGCGGTGGGTGTGGGCGACAGGTCGAACGGCTCGAACGGGTAGCCCGGCGGCAACCCCTCCAGCCCGGTTGGCCAGGCCAGACGGCGCACCTGCGGGCCACCCCAGCCATCGGTCACACGTATGCCCTCGGCATTGGCCAGGGCGAAGTAGCGCCGGGCCGGGCAGCGGCCAAAGTGTTCGATACCGATGACCGGGGTTACCCCATGGTGGTCGATACGCACCACCTGGCCTTTGTCGTACGGCATGCCGATGCGTGCCAGCAGGCTGCCATCCTCCAGCAGCAAAACATTGCTGATGCCTTGGGCGTGGTCTTCGAGCAACGGTACCAGGGGATGGTGCGCGGGGGGCCAGGCCTCACGGAAGGCCCGGCGCTGCTGTTCGTCGACACCTGGACAGTTGGCTGCCTGCAGGGCTGCCAACCAGGCGTCGAGCAGGTGCCTGGTGGCTGGCGCCTGCGGTTCTTCGAGGTTGTCCCAGCCTTGCGCACGGCCTTGCGCGACGTAGTCGTTGACGGCCTGGGCGTAGGCGGTAACCGCCTGCTGCCATTGCTGCTGGGGGTGCTGCTTGTCCATGAGCGGATCGGGCTCCTTGTCGCACACGCGTTTCACACAAAGCGCGCATGGTACTCCTTCTACCTGCCTCGCGGTTGTGAGGCCCCGGCTTGACGCGTACCATGCCGGGCATTCCTGTCAATAACAACGCGCACGTTGGCACCCCGGCAAGCGGGTGGCTGGCGTGCGACCTGTTGCCTGTCTGCGGAGAAGCACTTTCCACCCATGAACGGACCCACACCTACCCACATACCGCCCGCAACGGGCAGCGGCAGCTGGCTTAGCGTGATCGCCCTGGCCTTGGCGGCCTTCATCTTCAACACCACCGAGTTCGTTCCGGTGGCGTTGCTCAGCGACATTGGCCGCAGCTTCGACATGAGCACCGCCCAGGTGGGCCTGATGCTGACCATCTACGCCTGGGTGGTGGCGCTGGCCTCGCTGCCGATGATGCTGCTGACCCGCAACATCGAACGGCGGCGTCTGCTGCTGTTCGTGTTCCTGGTGTTCATCGTCAGCCATTTGCTGTCTTGGTTGTCGCAAAGCTTTGCCATGCTGCTGGTCAGCCGTATCGGCATTGCCCTGGCGCATGCGGTGTTCTGGGCCATCACCGCTTCGCTGGCGGTGCGTGTGGCGCCACCAGGGCAGCAGGCCAAGGCGCTGGGCCTGTTGGCCACCGGTACTACCCTGGCCATGGTCCTGGGTATTCCGCTGGGCCGCGTGGTAGGCGAGGCGTTGGGCTGGCGCATCACGTTCCTGAGCATCGCCGGGGTGGCGCTGGCCACCATGCTGTGCCTGATGAAATCGCTGCCGCTGCTGCCCAGCCAGAACTCCGGCTCGTTGCGCAGCCTGCCGATCCTGTTCAAGCGCCCGGCGCTGGTGATCACCTACCTGCTGGTGACGCTGGTGATTACCGCGCAGTTCACTGCCTACAGCTACATTGAACCGTTTGCACTGCACGTGGCGCAGATTGGCGGTGAGCGCACCACGCTGGTGTTGTTGCTGTTCGGCGGTGCGGGGGTATTCGGCTCGTTGCTGTTCAGCCGCTACAGCGACCGTTTCCCCCATGGCTTCCTGGTAGGCTCGATCGGCTTGCTCGCCGCGTGCCTGTTGCTGTTGCTGCCGCTCTCGGGCAACTTCTACGCGTTCGCGGTGCTGAGCATGTTCTGGGGTGTGGCGATCCTCAGCTTCAGCCTGTCGCTGCAGTCCAAGACGCTGAAGCTGGCGTCGGATGCCACCGATGTGGCCATGGCGCTGTTCTCGGGTATCTACAACATCGGCATTGGTGGTGGTGCGCTGCTGGGCAGTATTGTCAGCAGCCAGATGGACGTGGCGAATATTGGCCTGGTGGGCGGTAGCGTGGCGGTGGTCGGGCTGGTGCTGGCCGTTGCCAGCACTCGGCGCTTCCGTGAGGCGCTGACACGCTGACCCCCAGGCCAGCGCTCCCACATGTCCCGCCCAGGCCTGTGGGAGAGGGTTCAAGCCAGGACGGCAGCCCATGCAGAGATCAATAGCGCCCCCGCCAACACCTGGTTGAACACCTGTAGCCGCCGTGGCGCCTGCAACCACCGGGCGCTACCCACCCCCAGCATCGCCCACGCCGCCATGCACGGCAGGGCGATCAGCAAAAACACCAGCGCCAGCAGCCACACCGGCAACGACGGTGCGGCAAAGACCCCGACCACCGCCACGGCCATCAACCAAACCTTGGGGTTCACCACCTGCAACGAGGCAGCGCTGAGCGCACTGAAGCCTTGTGCTGTGGCCGTCTGCAGCGGGGCGGCGGCACTGCGCAGCATCTTCCACGCCAGCCAGCTCAGCCACAGCACTCCGGCCCAGCTCATCAGCTGTTGGGCCAATGGGTGACGCAGCAACAGCTCGCCCAGCCCCAGACCAACCAGCAGCACGATCGCGGCCGCCGCACCGCAGGCTGCCACGATCGGCGCTAGGCTTGCGCGCAGGCCCACGCGCGCGCCATGAGCCAGGATCAACAAGTTGGTCGGCCCCGGGCTGATGCTGGACACCAGGGCAAAGAGGAAGAAGGGCAGCAACGACTGCGACATGGTTCAAGGCTCCGTGAAATCGAAGCACCATGCTCGCCGCCCGCCGGCATTCAGTCTGGAAGGTTTGAGCAGCGCCTGCGGTAGTCGGCGGGGGTTAGCCGATAGGCGCGGCGGAACCAGCGGCCCAAGTGGCTCTGGTCGGCAAAGCCCAACGCCACGGCCACTTCGGCAGGGGTCTGGCCTTGGGCGAGCAGGCGCCGCGCCCGTGCCAGGCGCAGCTGGATCAGGTAGGCATGCGGTGCAATGCCGAATGCGGCCTTGAACGCACGGGTCAGGCGAAAGCGGTCGATGCCGCAGGCGTGGGCCAAGTCTTCCAGGCCGATGTCACGCTCCAGGTTGGCGTGCAGGTAGTCCCGTGCGCGCTGTGCCGTCAGCGGCAGGCGCGGGTCGGGGTTGATGCGCCGGCGCCAGTGCAGGTGGCGGGTCAGGCAGGCCAGCAGGTCGTCCATGGCCGTTTGCCGGACGATGCGCAAGTCCTGCGTGTGCACGGCCTGGAAGGCGAGGGCGGTGGCCTGGGCCAGGCGTTCGTCATGGCACAGGGTATCGGCAAAACTGGGCAGGCTGTCGTCCGGTGCGTGCTCGAACAGCGCCCGCAGCTGTTGGTCGAGCCAAGCGGGCTCCAGGTACAGCGTTGAATAGGTGAAGCCTTCATCGGTAGGCGCCAGCCCATCGTGGATGTCGCCAGGCTCGAGCAGAAATACCTGCCCCGGCGTGCTGCGGTGGCGCACCCGGCGGCAGTTGAACTGCTGCACACCCTGTTCGGTGACGCCGACCAGGAAGCTGTCGTGCCAGTGCGGGTCGTAGGCATGCCCGACGAAATGCGCACGGACCGACTCGATGCCGGTGTCGGCGTCTTGCTTGAGGTCGATCCAGTTGCTCATGAACATGTGCCGTCGGGGTAAATGGCTACCTTAGCGCAACGCCCCGGCTCAGTCTGGAACGATTGTGCAGCCGTTGGTCAGGGCACGGTTGCGCAGGGCCTCGAAGCGCTCGCGCAGCCACAGGTGCAGTTGCGAAACCGCAGGTGTGAGCTGCTTGCGATGCGGGCAGACCAAGGTGACCGGGGTGGGCTCGCCGAGCATTTCGGGCAGCACGATTTCCAGTTCACCGGCCGCGATGTTGGCGCTGACATCCAGCCACGACTTATAGACGATGCCTTCGCCTTGAATGGCCAGGCGTCGGATGACATCGGCATCGTCGCTGACCAGCGGCCCACGCACCTGCACGGTGCGGTTGCCCAACCGCCATTTGTCGTACACCCGGTTGTGTTGCATGTACAACAGGCAGGCGTGCTGCTGCAGCGCGTCGGGGGTGAGCGGGCGGCCGTGGCGGGCCAGGTAGGCGGGCGAGGCGACCAGCACTCTGCGATTCCAGTCGGCCAATGGCAGGGCGATGTAGTTGGCATCCTGGTTGAGGCCATAGCGGATGGCCACATCCACCGGGTCGCGGTTAAGGTCGGCAATCTGGTCAGACAGGAAGAAGCGAAGCTGCAATGCCGGGTGCTCGCGGCGGAAGGCACTGAGCCAAGGCAGCAGCATGTTGCGGCCCAGGTCGGAAGGCGCCGATACCTGCAGTGTGCCGCGCAGGGTATTGGGGTTGCCATGCAGGTCCTCATGGCCCTGGCGCAGGCTCTCCAGCACATTCAGCGCGGTTGGCAGGTAGCGCTCGCCCTCGGCGGTCAGGCGCAGGCTGCGGGTGGTGCGGGCGAACAGGCGTACATCCAGGTCGCGCTCCAGGCGCTTGATCGCGGCAGCCACCTGGCCCGGTAGCAGGCCTGCTTCATGGGCCGCTGCAGTGAAGCTGCCCAGCACACTGCTGCGGGCGAACAATTCGAGATCAGTGATGCGCAGCATTTTCATTCCAGGGATGAAAGTGTTGCTGCATTGTGCCGGTTTTTCTTTTCTACCGGAAAGATAAGATGCACGGCACATCCACTGTTCATACCGGAGTTCTTGCATGGATACCGTCTCGCTGGCCAAGCGCCGCTACACCACCAAAGCTTACGATGCCTCGCGCCGTATTCCCCAGGCCACTGTCGATGCCCTGCTCGAGCAACTGCGCCACAGCCCGTCGTCGGTCAATTCCCAGCCCTGGCATTTCATCGTCGCCGATACTGCCGAAGGCAAGGCTCGCCTGGCAAAGAGCACCACGGACGGTTATGCCTACAACTCGCCGAAGCTCCTTGATGCTTCGCATGTGATCGTGTTCTGCACCCGCACCGAAATGACCGAAGCGCACCTGAACACGGTGCTCGACCAAGAGGCTGCCGATGGTCGTTTCCGTGACGAGCAAGCGCGTGCCGGGCAAAACCAAAGCCGCCGGCACTACGTCAACCTGCACCGTTACGACCACAAGGACGTGCAGCACTGGATGGAAAAACAAACCTACCTGGCCTTGGGCACGGCGTTGCTGGGGGCTGCGGCGCATGGTTTGGATGCAACGCCGATCGAAGGCTTTGACAGCAAGATCCTCGACGCCGAATTGGGGCTGCGTGAGCGTGGGTTTACCAGCGTGGTGATCCTCAGCCTGGGTTACCGCAGTGAGACGGACTTCAATGCCGGGCTGAACAAGTCGCGCCTGCCGGCGTCGCAAGTCTTCACGTTCCTGTGAGATTGCAGGGGGCGCAAAGCGCCCCTGACTCGCCCGGGTGGCCGGGCAAACTGGCAATGATTCGGCATATACCGCATACTTGTCGGCAAACGCCGATAAGGAGCATGCCATGCTTGCCGAAGTGCTTCGCGACAACGGTTACCATGAGTACCGGGCGCGTTTGAACGCGCTGCTGGAAATCCCCGAGCTTGCCAGTGACTTTGAAATCCACACCCGCATCACCCATGGTTTTGCCGCCACCTGGCTGGTAAAGCTGACCGAGCGTGGTGTGCTCACGCCGGTGGAGCGCGACCAGATCATTCCCCTGCGCACCCTGAAAACCCGCATTGAGCGCGACCAGCCGTTGACCGTGGATGAAAGCGACCGTCTGTTCCGCTCGGCCCACATCACCGCCATGGCCGAAGCCGTGTTCGGCGAGGCGGACAAGGCCAAACGTTGGTTGTCCAAGCCCAAGGAGCGCTTTTCGGGGCTCACCCCGATGCAGATGCTTACCACCCAGCAAGGCACCACTCAGGTTGAAGAGATGCTGCTGCAGATTGCCGAGGGCTTTGGCCTGTGATTCTGTGGCGTATCAGCGCCTACGCAGACTTGAGCGGCACGGGAGGCTTGCGGGTAAGCGGCCGTTGGCACCAGGCGGGCCGGCCGGTGGTATATGCCGCCACCAGCCCTCCAGGGGCGATGCTCGAGGTGTTGGTGCACCTGGAGATCGACCCTGAGGATTTCCCCACTACCCTGCGCCTGATCCGCATCGAATTGCCCGACACGGTTTCACAAGCGCGGTTACCCACCTTGCAGCCAGGCTGGTCCGCTCAGCCGGAGTTGACCCGGGCACTGGGCAATCGCTTTCTGGATGACTGTTCGGCATTGTTGTTGCCGGTGCCAAGCGCGATCATGCCCAGTACCACCAACTACCTGTTCAACCCACGGCACCCGCAGGCGCAGAGCGCGAAAATACAGGTCGAGGATTTCACCCCGGACAGCCGCTTGTTCTAGTGCCTGTTCACCACAGCGCCGCCGATGCCGTCGTCAGCACCCGACCGAACACTTCGACAGCCTTGTCCACTTCAGCGTCGGTGCTGAAGCGGCCGATGCTCAAGCGCACGCTATTGCGTGCCTGGCGCTCATCCAGCCCCAGTGCCAGCAGCACATGGGAGGCGGCGTTACTCGCCGAGTTGCAGGCCGAGGTGGTCGACAAGGCCAGCTCGCCGGCCAGTGCCGCACTGTTGAAGCCCTTGCTGTCGATGCACAGGTTCAGCGTATGGGGTATGCGGTGGGTGACGCAGCCGTTCAGGGTGACGCCGGGTAAAGCCAGCAGGCCTTCGCGCAGGCGTGCAGCCAGTTGCTCAAGGCGCTGGTGCTCGCTGTCGCCAGGCTGGCCGGCCAGGGCAAAGGCGCTGCCCATGCCAGCAATCTGATGGGTCGCCAGGGTGCCGGAGCGCAGGCCCTGTTCATGGCCGCCGCCGTGCATCTGCGCGCGCATCAGCGTACGGGCGCGTGGCCCGACATACAGCGCGCCGATGCCTTTTGGCCCATAGACCTTGTGCGCCGAGAATGACATCAAGTCCACGCTCATCGCATTCAGGTCGATGACCAGCTTGCCCACAGCTTGCGCGGCGTCTACGTGCAACAGGGCACCGTGGGCACGCACCTGCTCGCCAATTGCGGCAACGTCGGTGACCGTGCCCAGTTCGTTGTTGACCGCCATCAGCGATACCAGGCGGGTATCGGCGCGCAATGCTGCCTGCACGCTGGCGGGCTGGATCAGGCCGGCGGCATCCGGCGCCAGGCGGGTAACGGCCCAGCCTTGGCGCTCCAGTTCGGCCACCGTGTCGAGCACGGCCTTATGCTCCAGCTGGCTGGTGATCAGGTGGCCGGGCTGGCCGATGCCTTGGGCAATGCCTTTGAGTGCCAAGTTGTTGGACTCGGTCGCGCCCGAGGTCCACACCAGGTTTTCGGCCTGCGCGCCGACGCGCTCGGCCACTTGTTGGCGAGCCTGCTGCACGGTGTGACGGGCGGCTTGGCCGAAGGCGTGGCCACTGGACGCCGGGTTGCCGAAGTTGGCTTGGTTACCCAGGCAGGCGAGCATGGTTTCGATGACCCGGTCGTCGACTGGGGTAGTGGCGGCGTAATCGAAGTAGAGTGGGGCGCTAGGCATTGGGGCGGGTCCGTGTCAGTTGCCATGAAATCGGCGATCGTTGACCTAAGCGTACCCGCCAGCTGTGAGATATTTTTCGCTTCCCACCGCTGTCTTCTCGATCCCGATAAAAAAAATTTCCCCGCGGCATTGGTTTTGTAGGATTTTTTTCTTCAGTTGGCGAAGCGTTGCAATCGGCCCCGCGCCAGCTACCTTCAGGCAGGGTCCAGAGCCTTCTCTTCCTCCGCCACCACGCGCTCGCATAACTCGGTGATCTGCTCACGCATCCAACGGTTGGCAGGGTCCTGGTCGGTACTTTCATGCCAGTAAAGGTGCGTCTCCAGCGCTGGCACTTCCACCGGCAGTGGCTGGTAACGCAACTGATGGCGACGGGCAAAGCGCTCGGGAACGGTCATTGCCATGTCGGTCTGCTGCAACACCTGCGAGGCCATCAGATAATGTTGCGAACGCAGGGCGACCTTGCGTTGCACCCCCATCTTGCCCAGTGCCAGGTCGACATAGCCCAGGCCGTTGCGGCGGCTGGAAATATGGATGTGGGTCATGCCCAGGTAGCTGTCGAGGGTCAGCTTGCTGTCGGCCAGCGGATGGCCCTGGCGCAGGGCGCAGACATAGCGGTCTTGCATCAGCTTGACGTGGCGCACTTGCGGGTCGGTGTTCAGGGGGGCGTCGATGGCGAAATCCAGGCGGCCGGCGGCGAGTTCCTTGGTGGTCTCGCGGCGCTTGCACAGAAAGCTCTCGATCAGCACCGCTGGCGCCAGACGGCGCAGGCGCTGGAACAACGGCGGCAGAATGACCGCTTCGGTCAGGTCGGTCATGCTGATGCGGAAGGTCTTGTTGGCCTGTTGCGGGTTGAAAATGCGGCTTTCCTGCACCGACGTGCGCAATAGCGCCAAGGCATTGCGCACCGGGCCGATGATGTTCTGCGCCATGGGCGTGGGCACCATGCCTTGCGCGGTGCGCACGAACAGCGGGTCGTTGAAGGTTTCGCGCAGCCGTGACAGGGCGTTGGACACCGCCGGCTGGGTAATGCCGACAATTTGCCCGGCGCGGGTCAGGTTGGCTTCGGTGTAGATCGCATCGAACACGATGAACAGGTTGAGGTCGACCTTGCTGAGGTTCATGGGCGCCGCTCTTTGTTGGAATTATCGGTCGATCATATATCGGTTATGAATGTTTATACACGCGGAAAATAGACTAGGTGGATTGGTCCGCGCTGCTCTAGGCTCTGGCCCATGTACTCCGAACCGTGAAGGTAGCCCCGATGGATTTCGCCTATTCGCCCAAGGTCCAGGCACTGCGCGAGCGCGTCAGCGCGTTTATGGACGCTTATGTCTACCCCGCCGAAGCGGTGTTCGAGCGCCAGGTCGCCGAGGGCGACCGCTGGCAGCCGACCGCTATCATGGAAGAACTCAAGGCCAAGGCCCGCGCCGAAGGGCTGTGGAACCTGTTCCTCCCAGAGTCGGAATATGGCGCCGGCCTGAGCAACCTGGAATACGCCCCGTTGGCGGAGATCATGGGCCGTTCGTTGCTCGGGCCAGAGCCGTTCAACTGCTCGGCACCGGACACCGGCAACATGGAAGTGCTGGTGCGCTATGGCAGTGAGGCGCAAAAGCGCCAGTGGCTGGAGCCGTTGCTGCGCGGCGAGATCCGCTCTGCGTTCGCCATGACCGAGCCAGACGTGGCCTCTTCGGACGCCACCAACATGGCTGCCACCGCCGTGCGTGACGGTGACGAATGGGTGATCAACGGCCGCAAGTGGTGGACCTCCGGCGCCTGCGACCCGCGCTGCAAAGTCATGATCTTCATGGGCCTGTCCGACCCTGAAGGGCCACGCCACCAGCAGCATTCGATGGTGCTGGTGCCCACCGATGCACCAGGCGTGAAGATCGTTCGCCCGCTGCCGGTGTTTGGTTATGACGATGCACCCCATGGCCATGCCGAAGTCCTGTTCGAGAACGTGCGGGTGCCGTACGAAAACGTAATCCTTGGCGAAGGGCGCGGCTTCGAAATCGCCCAGGGCCGCCTGGGGCCTGGCCGCATCCACCACTGCATGCGTTCGATCGGCATGGCCGAGCGCGCGTTGGAGCTGATGTGCAAGCGCTCGGTCGAGCGCACCGCCTTCGGCCGGCCACTGGCACGCCTGGGCGGCAACGTCGACAAGATCGCCGACTCGCGCATGGAAATCGACATGGCCCGGCTGCTGACGCTCAAGGCGGCCTACATGATGGACACCGTGGGCAACAAAGTCGCCCGCAGCGAGATCGCGCAGATCAAGGTGGTGGCACCGAACGCTGCCTTGAAGGTAATCGACAGGGCGATCCAGATACATGGTGGGGCAGGGGTGAGCGGCGATTTCCCGCTGGCCTACATGTACGCCATGCAGCGCACCTTGCGCCTGGCCGACGGGCCGGATGAAGTGCACCGGGCGGCGATTGGCAAGTATGAAATTGGCAAGTATGTGCCGGTGGAACTGTTGCGTAGCGGGCGCTAATTCGGTGAGCCTGTGCCGACCGCTTCGCGGTTTTACCCGCGAAGCGGTCGGTAAAGTTTCATTGAGTTTTCAGGTCCACTACCAGGTCTTTGGCGGCTTTCGTCGCCAGTACACTCATGAGCTTGCTCATCTCATCCTGTCGCCCGATCCCTGGTTCGGTGCCCCCCATCATGACACTTGGCACCGGTGCCTTTGCTGCTGCCTCTGCCCACGCTCGATTGATCTGCACCAGCGCATCCAGTTTGGTTTGCAGGGCACCGTCCGCCTTAATCGAGGCTTCACGGGCGTAGGCTTCGGCATCGGCTGTGATCTTGGTCGCTTCTGCCGTTACACGCGCTTTGTCCCGAAGCAGCTCGGCTGTCTGCTTGTCGATCTCGGCGCGCCGTTTCTCCCGCTCTGCGTTGATCAGCGCAAGCTGTTTTTCGGTTTCGGCTTCGGTAGTACGCTCAATCTGTTGGCGTAGACTCTCCTGGCGTTTGGCTTCGACATCCTTGGCGCCGCGTGCAGAAACCAGTTCCTTCTCTTCTTCCTCCTTGAGCCTGTTTTGCCGGGCCACGGCAAGCTCCGCCAGTGCTTGCTGCACCCGCACCATGCGTTGCTGGTACTGCGGATTGGGGTCGATATGGGTGACCCGAGCATCCACCACCTCAACGCCGAACAGGCGAAATTGTTGCAGCTTGCGCAGTTCCTGGCCGTTCTTGTCGAGCTTCTTCTCAATGATGAAACGCGTTGCACTGTTGTCGCCAAAACTACCCTGTTCGGTACCGGCCTGCAGAATCGCAGTTTGAGCAGGATAATTGTCGCGCTGAACGCGAATTTCCTTGCGGCTTGTCAAGTACAGGCCGTTGCGCAACTGATTTTCGAACTCGGCACCGAAGTGGCTGCGGTTGCCGGCGTAATAGTCGTCTGCGCTCATCAGGGAGGCTGTGGCTTGCAGCGTTTCCTTGACTGCCGGCAACAGTGCACGTTGCAGGAAATTGTCAGGCGTGCGGTATTCCTGGGCAATCTTCAGAAATGCCTCCCCTGAAGGAAGGCGAAACTGGCTACTGAACTCGGCTTTGGCATCGACGTTGCCCAGAAAAACGATAGGCAGGTTTTCCAGCGTGATCGAGGGATGTCCGCTGCGGGTATCTTCCGGGTTGTCCATGCGCAAGGAGGACTGAACGCCGATGGTACGTCGCCAAGCTGTACTGCGGCCGAACCACTTGGTGGCGTAGCCTACGTCCTCGACTACTTTCTCCTCGCCGAAAATCGTACGAACGTGGGTCATCTGGCCTGCTTCGTTGTAGAAGAATACGTTGTTGAATATTGCTGCCAGGGCGCCGAACGCGAGAACTGGGATGGCAATGGCGGCAATTTGCTTTCGGTTGACACGTAATTGAGGGAGGTCGGGAATGGGCAGTTTTTGCACGGGGCACTCCTTGTGCGGAAAGGCCCATCCTGGTTAATTCAGCCCCGTGATCACAATCAGACGAACCGAATTCCTTATGTAGGAATAATCACTGCGGTAGCTAGGAAGAATCCAATTTGATTCGGCCCCACAACAGCCATTCACGCCCGCAATTGCGGGTCGTCCTTCTTTTTTCCCAGGTTGTTCTGCCCCGTCGAATCCTGCGACGGCTGGATACTCTCGACCGCCACGTTCTGCCCCCGCGTCTTGATCAACGAAACCACCACCCCACCCAGCAACAGCCCGAACGTCACCCCCAGCGACAGCAACGCCGGCACCTTGCCCACCATGCCGTGGTAGAAGATTTTGCAGCCAATGAAGATCAGCACCAGCGCCAGTGCGTACTTGAGATAAACGAAGCGGTGCATCAACGCCGACAACGCGAAGTACAGCGAGCGCAGCCCCAAAATGGCAAAGATGTTAGAGGTGTAGACAATGAACGGGTCCTGGGTAATGGCGAAAATCGCTGGCACGCTGTCGACCGCAAACACTAGATCGGCAAGTTCGATCAGTACCAGCGCCAGGAACAATGGGGTGGCATAACGCAGCGCCTTGCTGTGCCCAGGCGGGGTCTGGCGGATGAAGAAGTGCGAGCCATGGATCTGGTCGGTGACCCGCATGTGCCGGCGCACGAACTTGATGATCGGGTTGTTGGCCAGGTCCGGGTGGCTGTCTTCCTTGGACAGCGCCATCTTCACCCCGGTAAACAGCAGGAAGGCACCGAAGATGTACAGCACCCAGGCAAAGTTCTGCACCAACGCCGCGCCTACGCCGATCATGATCGCCCGCAGCAACACCACCCCCAGGATGCCCCAGAACAACACGCGGTGCTGGTAGCGGCGGGGGATGGCAAAGTAGCTGAAGATCATTGCCATGACGAACACGTTGTCCATCGACAGCGACTGCTCGACCAGGAAACCGGTGTAGAACTCCAGTGCCGACTGCGCGCCCAACTGGTACCAGACCCCGGCGCCGAACAGCACGCCGACGCTGAAGTAGCCGGAATACAGCAGCAGGCTTTCGCGCATTTCGATTTCCCGGTCGTGGCGGTGCAGCACGCCCAGGTCGAGTACCAGCAAACCGATGACGATGGCCATGAACACCAGCCACAACCAGGCGCTGGTACCGAGGAACGGGGTGGTGAGAAATGCTTGCAGAGCTGTCATGAGCCCCTCCTTGAATGTCGACGTTGCTTGGCAACAGTGATCCGACATGGCGGCTTGGCAGCCGTCAGAGGGGCCCGGTATCACATGATTTTGAGCCTAGACCCGTTTACCAGTGATGCCGAACAGGGAGCTGTTACATTTCTTTGCCAGGGCTCGGATCTGGCCTTCAATACACCCACACCTCGACCCGTCGGTTACGTAACCGTCCTTGCTCCAGCTCATTGCCGGCCACGGGTAGTTCATCGCCCATCCCAGTCACCTCCAGCACCTCCACACCATCGCGCGCCAGCTCGCGCCGCACTGCTTGCGCGCGCAGGCGTGAGAGCAGGGCCGCGCGCCCGGGTGTCTCCTTGGGGTCGCCAAACCCCACCAGCACCGCCTTGCTCTGCAACTTGCCAGCCTGGCGCAGGTACTCGGCTACCCGCTGCACATCGCGCAGGGCCTTGTTGTCGAGGCTGGCGCTGCCTTCCTGGAAGCGAAAGTTCACGCTCAGCCGCTGCGCCTGCTGGGCGAGGGTGCGATAGCGCGGCGGCATATCAGACTGGGGAGGGACAGGTTGAGCCTTGATCTGCTGCGAAACGAAACCCTGCTGGGCGACGATCGCCTGGCCCGCGGGGCTTTGGGCGAAATCGGCCAGGGCCTTGGACTGGGGCTTGGGGTTGGCCGGCAGGTAGAAGTATAGGCGCCGCGATAGCGGGTAGTCTTCGCTGGCCACCAGTGCGCGTTCAGGCAGCATGGCCGGTGCGTCGCCCTCGGCCACTGCCAGCACCTTGGCCCCGTGCACGGCGGCCAGGCTGCTGAAGCCGATGGCCTGGCGGTCGGCACCTACCTGGGCCGCCAGTTCGTCACTGGACTCGAAGCGCTTGGCCTTGGGCGACAGTTCGCTGTGCAGAGGTTCCAGCACCAGTGCCTTGAAGGTCTCGAAAGTACCGGAACGGTCATCACGGGCATACAGGTGAATGGCCCCGCCAGAAACACCTAATTGTTCCCAGCGCTGGACCTGCCCGGAGAAAACCTGCGCCAGTTGTTTTGTGGTGAGCTGCGGCAGTGGGTTGTCGGGGTGGACGATGACCGCTACGCCATCCAGGCCGATGACTTGTTCAGCGCTGGCAGCACGCAGGTCGCCCAGGGCCTGCAGCTGGCGCACTTCACTGTCGTTGATCGGCCGCGATGCCGCTGCCAGGTCGGCCTCGCCCCGGCCCAGGGCAACGAAGCCGGTGCTGGAGCCGTGGGCGGCGATGTCCACGCGCACGGGCTGCCCATGCGCATCGCGCGCACTGATCACGGTTTCATTGGGCAGTTTGCCCGGTTGTTGCGCGATGGCGCTGGCTTGCTGCGCGCGCAATTGCCCCTGCACCAGCGCCGGCAGCAAGGCCGCACCAATCGTGTTGGAACCTTGCACGCGCAGGTGCTGGGGCTGGGCCAAGGTCGCTAGCGGTAGCAGGATAAGCAGCAAGACAAGCAGGCGGGGCATGCCGGATGGCCCTGTGGCATAGAGTTGGCCGGCAGATTACGACAGTGGCGTGATGATAATGTGACAGTCCGTAGGGGAGGGCTTTGCCCCCCCTTCTCGGCGGCTGGCGAACTCAATGCGCCCCGGCAGACTTGCTCAAATCGCTCTCGGCCCACTCGGTATAGATGCACGCATCCGCCACTGCCCAACGCACCTTCACGCTGTCGCCCGGCTGCATCGGCATGCCTGCGGCTGACAGCGCCTTCACCGTCAGCTCGGTACCCCCTGCAGTCACCACATGGCAGGTTTGGCTCTCGCCCAGGAACAGCACCTCGCCAACCTTGGCACTGACCTCGTTCCAGCCCGCTGGCAGTGGCTCGCTTGCGGCCTGTTCGGCGGTCAGGGCCAGGGCCTTCTCTGGGCGTACCATGATCAGTGCATCTTGCGAGGCGGCCAGCCCTGGGGTCAGGCGAATGGCTACCGGCTGCCCCTCGAAACTGCCTGCGCCATTGCTGCTGGCCTTGATCCGCAGGAAGTTGGAGTTGCCCAGGAACGAAGCGACAAAGGCATTCGGCGGGTTTTGGTACAGGTCGTAACCGGTGCCCAGGCCGACGATCTTGCCGTGGCTGAAAATGGCGATGCGCTGGGACAGGCGCATGGCTTCTTCCTGGTCGTGGGTGACGTAGACGATGGTAATGCCCAGTCGGCGGTGCAACTGGCGCAGTTCGTCCTGCAGGTCTTCTCGCAGCTTCTTGTCCAGCGCGCCGAGCGGCTCGTCCATCAGCAGGATACGCGGCTCGTACACCAGCGCCCGGGCAATCGCCACACGCTGCTGCTGGCCGCCAGACATTTGCGAGGGTTTGCGGTGGGCGAACTTCTCTAGCTGCACCAGCTTGAGCATGGCGTCGACGCGCTTGGCCGTCTCGGCAGCGCCGAGCTTGCGAATGGCCAGCGGGAATGCGATGTTGTCGCGCACGTTCAGGTGCGGGAACAGCGAATAGCGCTGGAACACCATGCCGATGTCACGCTTGTGTGGTGGTACGTTGACCAGCGATTGGCCGTCGACCAGGATCTCGCCACTGCTGGGTGTTTCGAAGCCGGCCAGCATCGACAGGGTGGTGGACTTGCCCGAGCCGCTGGAGCCGAGGAAGGTCAGGAACTCGCCGTCCTGGATCTCCAGGTCGAGGTTGTCCACGGCGGTGAAGTCGCCGTAGTGCTTGTTCAGGCCGCGCAGGCTGACCAGGGTCTTGCCGTGCGCGTTGTCTTTGATCACTGCACTCATTGTTGTTTTCTCCGCGCTCAGGCGTTTTCGGTGCGCCGGCGCAAGGCGGCGGCAATGAACATGACAAGCAGCGACAGGCCGATCAGCAGGGTCGAGGCCACGGCAATGACCGGGCTGAGGTCCTGGCGCAGGGTGGTCCACATCTTCACCGGCAGGGTCTGCAGGTCGGGGCTGGCCATCATCACGCTCAGCACCACTTCATCCCACGACACCAGGAAGGCGAACAGGCCGCCGGCGATCATGCCGGGGCGGATGGCCGGGAAGGTGACCTTGAAGATCGCCTGCAGGCGCGAGGCACCGCAGATCACCGCGGCATCTTCAATCGACTGGTCGAACAGCTTCAGCGAGTTGATGATGGAAATGATGGTAAAGGGCAGGGCGACGATCACGTGGCTGACCACGAAGGCGAACAGCGTGCCGGTGTAGCCAAGTTTGAGAAACAGCGCATACACCGCCACGGCAATGATCACCAGCGGCACGATCATTGGCATGGTGAACAGCCCGTACAGCAGTTCGCGGCCCGGGAAGCGGCCACGCACCAGGGCGAACGCGCTGGGCAGGCCCAGCAGTACGGCGGCGAGGGTGGTCAGCACGGCCACCTTCAGGCTGGCCAGCGCAGCGTCCATCCACTCCGGGTTGGAGAAGAACTGGCCGTACCACTTGAAGGTCCAGCCTGGCGGCGGGAATACCAGCCACTGGGACGAGCCGAACGACAGCAGCACGATGAACACGACCGGCAGCAGCAGGAAGGCCGCGATGACCCCGGTGGTCAGGTACAGGCCCGTACGCAGCGGGCGACCCATGGCATTGGGAGACAGGAGCATGGCGGTTTACCTCGCGTTGCCAACCGGGGATTCCGGCTGCAGCTTCAGGTACAGGTAGAAGAGCACCAGGGTGATCGCCACCAGCAGTGCGGCGGCGGCGCTGGCCAGGCCCCAGTTGAGGAACGACTGCACCTGCTGGATGATGAATTCGGGCAGCATCATGTTCTGTGCACCGCCCAGCAGCGCCGGGGTGACGTAGTAACCAAGCGACATCACGAACACCATCAGCGCCCCGGAGAACAGCCCTGAGCGACACAGCGGCAGGAATACCTTCCAGAAGTTGGTCCACGGGCTGGCGCCGCAGATGGAGCCCGCCTGCAGCACCATCGGGTCGATGGCGTGCATGGTCGCCTGCAGCGGCAGCACGATGAACGGGATCATGATGTAGCTCATGCCGATCACCACGCCGGTGAGGTTGTGCACCATTTCCAGCGGGGCATCGATGATGCCCATGGCCATCAGCGCCTTGTTGATCACCCCCGAGCTCTGCAGCAGCACCAGCCATGAGTAGGTGCGTGCCAACAGGCTGGTCCACATCGACAGCAATACGATGTTCAGCAGCCAGCGGCCCCAGCCCTTGGGCACCAGGGTGATCGCCCAGGCCAGCGGGAAGCCCAGCAGTACGCTGATCAGGGTGACCACGCCAGCCACCGAGAAGGTGTTGAACAGTACCCGTGCGTAGGCCGAGTTGGCGAACAGTTGCTCGTAGTTGCCCAGCCCAGGGGTTGGCTCAAGCACCCCGCGCAGCAACAGGCCGACCAGCGGGGCGAAGAAGAACAGGCCAAGGAACAGCAGGGCCGGCAGCAGGTTGCGGCTGCCTTTCCAGCGCTGGCTCAGGCTGGCGCGGCGGGGGGCGGTGCCCGGCGCGCCGGCACCCGTGGGGGCACCTTGCGCGTTATGCAGGGCGTTGATGGCGACTTTCATTTGACCAACCACTCATTCCAGCGGGCCGCGATGGCTTGACCGTTCTTGGCCCAGTAGGCGAAGTCGAGGGTGACCTGGTCCTGGGCGTAGGCTGTTGGCAGGTTCGGCGCCAGGTCTTTGTCCAGCTTGGCCACGCTGTCGACGTTGACCGGCGCGTAGGCGGTCTTGTTGGCGAACTCGGCCTGGCCTTCGGCGCTGCTGGCGTTGGCCAGGAACTTCATGGCCGCATCCTTGTTCTTGGCGCCTTTGGGAATGACCAGGAAGTCGGCCATGACCAGGTTCTGCTTCCAGCTCACGCCCACCGGTGCGCCATCTTGCTGCAGGGCATAGACGCGGCCGTTCCAGAACTGGCCAAGCGAGGCTTCACCCGAGGCCAGCAGCTGTTGCGACTGGGCACCGCCGCCCCACCAGACGATGTCTTTCTTGATGGTGTCGAGCTTCTTGAAGGCGCGGTCCAGGTCCAGCGGGTACAGCTTGTCTGGGGCTACGCCGTCGGCCAGCAGGGCCAGTTCCAGCACGCCGGGGCTCGGCCACTTGTACAGGGCACGTTTGCCGGGGTAGGTCTTGGTGTCGAACAGCGCGGTCCAGTCCACCGGTTTGTTGGCACCGAGCTTGCCTTCGTTGTAGCCGAGTACGAAGGAGAAGAAGAACGAGCCGACGCCGTGGTCGGAGACGAACCGCGGGTCGATCTTGTCGCGCTTTATCTGGTTGAAATCGAGGGGTTCGAGCAGGCCTTCGCTGGCGGCACGCAGGGCAAAGTCGGCTTCGACGTCAACCACATCCCACTGCACGTTGCCGCTCTCGACCATGGCCTTGAGCTTGCCGTAGTCGGTGGGGCCGTCCTGCACGACCTTGATGTCGGTGGCTTTGCTGAACGGTACGGCCCACGCTTCTTTCTGGGCGTCCTGGGTGGTACCGCCCCAGCTGACGAAGTTCAGGCTGTCGGCGGCCTGGGCGGCCTGACATGCCAGGGTCAGCAGGCTGGCGGACAGCACTGCGGTTACACGTTTGCTCAACAGCATGGTTACGCCCTCGTTGCTTTTGTTATTCGAGGCGGGGCTTGTGGTGCGCCCGCCAACAGTGTTCGGGGAGCAGCAAAAACAAAGTGTCCGGGTGGCCGTTTTTAAGTGTAGGTGCCGGCCTGCAGATTTAAGGTCTACGGGATATCATATTATGGTATTCCAAACTTTTGGCAAGAGGTGTGAAGCGACCGGCCATCACTCCGACCTCTTCAATTTGTCGCGGTCTGCTTTTGTAGGAGCGGCCTTGTGTCGCGAAGCGGCCCCAGGATTTCAGCAGATGCACAGATTGCTGGGGCCGCTCTGCGGCCCTTTCGCGACACAAGGCCGCTCCTACAAGGGGTGGTGTCAGCTTGGAAGACCTGGCTCGAACGGGATGCTCTGCACCACTTCCAGCTCATATCCCGCCAGGCCCGCGTATTTCAGCGGTGGCCCCAGGTGACGCAGTTTGCCAACGCCAAGGTCCTGCAGAATCTGCGCGCCGGTGCCCACCTCGGAATACACCTTCGACTGCCCACGCTGGTAAGGCCGTATCGGCTGAGTCAACTGCGGTATGCGTTCAAGCAATGCCTGGGAGGACTCATGGTTGGCCAGGATTACCACCACGCCAGCACCTTCCTCGGCCACCTTCTGTAACGCCGCCCACAGCGTCCAGTTGGCCGGGCCTGCATATTCAGCACCGACCAGGTCGCGCAGTGGGTCGATTACGTGCACCCGCACCAAGGTCGGTTGTTCGCGACGGATGTCGCCCATGACCATGGCCATGTGCACACCACCTTCGATGCGGTCTTCATAGCTGACCAGGCGGAAAATGCCATGCACGGTCGGCAGCTCGCGTTCGCCGATGCGCTTGATGGTCTGCTCGGTGCTCAGGCGGTAGTGGATCAGGTCGGCAATGGTGCCGATCTTGATGCCATGCTGGGCAGCGAACACTTCCAGGTCCGGGCGGCGGGCCATGGTGCCGTCGTCGTTGAGCACTTCGACGATCACCGAAGCCGGGCTGAAGCCTGCCAGCCGTGCCAGGTCGCAGCCGGCTTCGGTATGGCCGGCGCGGGTCAGCACGCCGCCTTCGCGGGCGCGCAGGGGGAAAATGTGGCCCGGTTGCACCAGGTCTTCGGGGCGCGCGTTGGGGGCCATGGCCGCTGCCACGGTGCGCGCCCGGTCGGCAGCGGAAATACCGGTGGTGACACCCGTGGCCGCCTCGATCGACACGGTGAACGCGGTGCTGAAGACGCTGCCGTTAGCCGGTACCATCTGCTCCAGGCCCAGGCGCTGGCAGTGCTCGTCGGTCAAGGTCAGGCAGATCAGCCCACGCGCTTGGCGGGCCATGAAGTTGATGGCCTGGGCGTCGCAACGCTCGGCGGCGATCAACAGGTCGCCTTCGTTTTCCCGGTCCTCGTCATCCACCAGCAGGACCATCTTGCCTTGCCGGTAGTCCTCGAGAAGTTCCTCGATGGTGTTGAAAGCCATGTTGCACGCTCACTGTGGTGGGGTGATTATTATGGTATACCATCATACATAAATATCGCCTTAAGAGGAGAGCAGCAGATGAAGGCTTACTGGATCGCCCATGTGGACGTGACCGACCCCGAGCAATACCAGCAGTACACCCAGCGTGCCCCGGCTGCCTTCAAGGCGTTCGGCGGCCGCTTCCTGGCCCGTGGTGGGCGCAGCGAGGCGATGGAAGGGCGGTCTACCCCCCAGCGTAGCGTGGTGATCGAGTTCGATTCGTACGAGCAGGCGGTGGCGTGTTACCGGTCCGAGCTGTACCAGCAAGCGTGCAGCCATCGCCAAGGTGTGGCGAAGGCCGAAGTGATCATTGTCGAAGGGTTCGAGCCTTGAGTGATGGTCTCACGGTTCTCCCGGACCGGCAGGGCACCAGGCCCTGCCGCATGGGTGGATAAGGTTATTGAAGGTGTACTTTCAGTTCACCGGCCGCCTGGCGCATCGCCGCCTTCACTGCCGGCACCTGGCTCAGTGGGTTGAGCAGCCCATAGTCATGGATCATGCCGTTGTAGCGCACTGAGGTAACCGTCACACCGGCAGCATTCAGCTTGCGGGCATAAGCCTCACCTTCATCACGCAACACATCGAACTCAGCCGTTTGTACCAGTGCTGGCGGCAAGCCTTTGAGCTGCTCAGTGCTGGCCCGCAGCGGCGATGCGTAGACCTGCGCACGGGCACGGGTATCGGAGGTGTAGCTGTCCCAGAACCACTTCATCATCCCTGTGGTCAGGAAGTGCCCTTCGGCAAATTGCTTGTACGAGGCAGTCTCGAAACTCGCATCGGTCACCGGCCACAGCAGCAGCTGGAAGCGCAGCGCAGGGGTGCCGGCCTCTTTGGCTTTCAGCGCCACGACTGCCGCCATGTTGCCGCCGACGCTGTTGCCGGCCACGGCCAGGCGCTTGCCGTCCACGCCGATCGCCTTGCCATGCTCGGCCACCCAGCGGGTCGCGGCGTAGGCCTGGTTTATGGCCGTCGGGTAGTGCGCTTCCGGCGATGGGGTGTAGTCCACGTAGACCGCCACCGCACCCGAGCCGACTACCAGGTCGCGGATCAGCCGCTGGTGGGTGGGGAAGTCGCCCAGCACCCAGCCGCCCCCGTGGAAGAACATGAACACTGGCAGGTCACCCTTCGCGTTGGCCGGGCGCACTACTTGCAGCTTGATCGACTCGCCATTGGCCTGGATGGTGCGCTCCTTTACCTCGATGCCCGAAAGGTCGACCTTGACCGAGGCCTGAGCGCCGGTCAGCACTGCGCGGGCGTCTGTTGGGCTGAGCTGCTCCAGCGGCTTGCCACCCCCTTTTTCCAGGGCTTCGAGGAAGGCCTGAGTGTGTTGTTCGACACCAGGGCTGCCAGCGGCGAAAGCGCTGGAAACGGACAGGGCCAAGAGGGAGGCGGTGAGGGCCTTGTGGACAATGTTCATGAGCGAATCCTTTTCTATGCAAGTGGTGGTAGTGGGCGTCTTGCCTGGCCTGCTGGGCCATCGCTGCGACTTGTGCGTAGATTAGGCAGGTGCACTTGCAGGAAAAAGCCGCTATAAAGCGTTTGACTGTCACTATGAGCGAGACAATGAACCCTTACGAAGACATGCGGATCTTCGCCCAGGTCATGGAGGCTGGCAGTTTCACCGCCGCCGCCGACCGCCTGGGCATGTCGAAGCAATCGGTCAGTCGACGCCTGATGCAGCTCGAGGAGCGCCTTGGCGTTCGCCTGCTCAACCGCTCCACCCGGCGCCTGGATGCCACACCGCTGGGCCAGCACTACTACCAGTCGGCCTTGCGCTTGTTGGGTGAGGTGCAGCAGGTAGAGCACGACATCAGCGGCCAGGCCCAGGCCTTGCGCGGCACCTTGCGCCTGAGTGCGCCGCTGTCGTTCGCCATGTCGCACCTGGGTTGCCTGCTGACCGAGTTTCTTCAACTGCACCCGCTAGTAGATGTAGAGGTGGACCTCAGCGACCGCGCCGTGGACCTGATCGGCGAGGGCTACGACCTGGCGCTGCGCATTGGCGCGCTGGAGGACTCCAGCCTGATTGCGCGGCGTATTGCCAATGTCGAGCGCGTCTACTGCGCGAGTCCGGCGTACCTGCAGGCGCGGGCAGTACCGGTAATACCGGAGGATCTGGCCGGGCATGACTGCCTGCCCTATGGGCATTCGCGACAGGTGCAGTGGCAGTTTCGCCAGGGCGGCAAGGCGCAGGCGATTCAGGTGACAGGGCGCATGCGTGCCAACAACGGCGAGTTGCTCAGGGATGCGGCCATCGCCGGCATGGGGGTGACCTACCTGCCGACCTTCATCGTTGGCCAGGCGTTGGCGGATGGGCGGCTGGTGAGTGTGCTTGAAGAATGGACGCCGCCGGCGTTGCAGTTATCAGCGGTGTATCCGCAGCACCGGCAGGTAGCGCGGCCGGTGCAGGGTTTTGTCGACTTCTTGCGTGAGCGGTTGGTGCAACTATAGGTTTACCTCAGCACAGGGCCAGCAGTGGTGCCTTGCGCGCCTGTGGCCCGGCCCAGAGCAGTTGCGCCACGCCGATGGTGCGTTCTTCGAAACCGCCCTGGCAATAGCACAGGTAGAACTCCCACAAGCGCTGAAAGGTATCGTCATACCCCAGCATCGTTAGTTCCGAGCGCGCCAGGCGCAGGTTGTCGCGCCAATGGCGCAGCGTGCGCGCGTAGTCCTGGCCGAAATCCTCCAGGTGTACCAGGTTCAGCGCGGTCTGGCGGCTGGCGGTGTCCAGCAGCACGCTCAGCGAAGGCAAGGCGCCGCCGGGGAAAATATAGCGCTGGATAAAATCCACCGAGCGCCTGGCCTGGGCGTAGCGCTGGTCGCGGATGGTGATGGCTTGCACCAGCATCAGGCCATCATCCTTGAGCAGCGACGCGCACTGGCGAAAGTAGGTCGGCAAGTAGCGGTGGCCGACAGCTTCGATCATTTCGATCGATACCAGCTTGTCGAAGCGCCCGCGCAGGTCGCGATAGTCTTCGAGCAGTACGGTGATGCGCTGCTCCAGGCCCAGGGCCTTGACCCGCTGCAGGGTATGGGCGTACTGCGCCGCCGAGAGCGTGGCGGTGGTGACCCGGCAGCCATGCTGCAGTGCGGCGTGGATGGCCAGGCTGCCCCAGCCGCTGCCGATCTCCAGCAGATGATCGTCGGGCTTGAGTTCAAGTTTCTGGCAGATGCGTCGCAGCTTGCTGGTCTGGGCCTGCTCCAGGGTTTGCCCGGGGCTGTCGAACTGCGCAGCGGAGTACATCATGGTGGGGTCCAGCAGGCGCTCGAACAGGTCATTGCCCAGGTCGTAATGCGCCAGGATATTGCGCCGCGCGCCGCGCCGGCTGTTGCGGTTGAGGCGGTGCAGCAGGCGCAGGGCCGGGCGCGCCAGGCGTGCCAGGCCGCCCTCCATGGCATCGAGAACATCCAGGTTGGCAACGAACAACCGGGTGACAGCGGCCAGGTCCGAGCTGCGCCAGTAGCCGTGAATATAGCCTTCTCCGGCACCAATCGAACCATTGCCGGCGACCAGGCCCCAGGCGGCGTCATCAATCACTTCCACTTCCGCGTAAAGCGGGCTGGCAACGTTGCCGAACGTCCATTGCTGGCCTTGGCAGATCAGGCGCAGGTTGCCGTGGCGCAGTTGGCGCAACTGCGCGAGCACTGCGCGCCTGGCCAGGCCGCCGAGCAGCGGGGCAATGCTTGCCGATTTGCTAACGCTCAGGGTCGGTTCGGGCATGGTCGGGCTCCTCGCGGGCAGGTTGGCCGAATGCCAGGTCGTGCTGGCTGGCGATATGGTCATGTAGAGGGGTACGTTTCAGCAGCAGGCGCAGGGCCTGCCAGTAAATGCCGGAGAGGGTGCGCAGGCTCATCCACGGAAAGCTCAGGATGTGCCGCTGCAAGGCCGCGCGGTCCAGCGGCTGACGTTGCAGCGCCAGGTCGGCTTCGAACACCTTGTGCCCGGCGCGCCAGTTCTGCATGTGGATGCGCACCCGCTGTGCATCGAGGGCGAACTGCAGGTGGTAGTCCATGTCCAGTGGCATGAACGGCGAGACATGGAAGGCTTTGGCCAGGGTAAATGTCTGGCTCAGGCCATCGTTCACGGGCAGTACATAGTGGAAACGTTCACGCCAGGGGGTGTTGCGCACTTCCAGCAAAATAGCCGCGAGCTGGCCTTGCCGGTCATGGCAGAAATAGACACTCACTGGGTTGAACGACAGCCCCCAGCAGCGCGGTTGGGTCAGCAGGTGCACGGCGCCTTCGGGTGCTTGGCCGATAGCCTGACCGACCATCAGCCGTGCGGCCTCGGCCAGTGGTCTGCCCTGGCGGGTCAGCGCCGGCAGATAGTCGGTTTCACGCCAGCACAGGGGGGCCAGCCGGGAGCTCCCAAGCCAGCGGGACAGGCGCAGGAGCTGGGGTTGTTCGTTGAGATCCAGGTAAAACATGCCAACCCGGTAACGAAACGCATGGTAGCGTGGGCTCAGCCGCCGGTGGCTCAGCCAGCCCTGGCACAGGTTGCTGTTCACAACTGTTCTCCAAAGTGCTGGGCGACGTTCAGCGCGCTTAGCACCCCGTCTTCGTGAAAACCATTGCCCCAGTAGGCGCCGCAGTAATAACTGTGCAAACGCCCCTGCAGTTCGCCCTGCCGAGCCTGTGCCGTCAGGGCGTCAAGGCTGTACTGCGGGTGGGCATACTCGAAGCGGGCAAGTATCTGTGCAGGGTCCACCTGCGCGGTCTGGTTGAGGCTTACGCAGAACGTTGCCGGCGCCTTGATGCCCTGAAGGATGTTCATGTTGTAGGTGAGTGCGGCAGGCGCCTGCGCGTTGCCGCCCAGGCGGTAGTTCCAGCTGGCCCAGGCCCTGCGCCGTTGTGGCAGCAGGCGCGTGTCGGTGTGCAGCACCACGTCGTTGCTGGCGTAGTGGATGGCACCCAGGATGGCGCGCTCATGTTCGCTTGGCGGTGCCAGCAGGGCCAGTGCCTGGTCGCTGTGACAGGCAAATACCACCTTGTCGAATCGCTCATTGCCGCTGGCCCAGGTAACCGTCACGCCGAGGTCGTCACGTTTTACCTGATGCACCGGGCAGCTCAGCCGGATGCGTTCGGCAAAGGGCTGGCACAGAGGCCTGAGGTACGCGCGTGAGCCTGCGTCGACAACCTGCCATTGCGGGCGATGATTGACCGACAGCAAGCCGTGGTTGTTACAGAACCGCACGAAAAACTGCAACGGGAAGCCCAGCATATCGGCCGGCGACATCGACCAGATCGCTGAGCCCATCGGTACGATGTAATGGTCGATGAAGCGCCGCCCATAGCCTTGGGCATGCAGATAACTGCCCAGCGTGGTGGCGCTCTCGATCCGTTGCTGGTTCAGGTCGGCGGTGGCCTCGCGGTTGAAGCGCAGCACATCGCGCAGCATTCCCCAGAATGGCGGGGACAGCAGGTTGCGCCGCTGGGCAAACAGCGTGACCAGGTCGTGGCCGTTGTACTCGAACCCCGTGCGCGGGTCATGCACCGAAAAGCTCATCTCGGTGGGGCGCGAGGCGACACCCAGATGCTTGAGCAGGCGGATGAAGTGCGGGTAGGTCCAGTCGTTGAAGACGATGAAACCGGTGTCTATCGAGTAGCCTTGGCCCTGCCACTGCACATCGACGGTATGGGTATGCCCGCCGACCCGGTTCGCGGCCTCGAACACCGTGACCTCGTTACGACGTGACAGCAGGTGGGCACAGGAGAGGCCGGCGATACCGCTACCGATGATGGCGATACGCATGGGTCAGCCCTGTGGTTGGCGCGCCAGGCGGCGGCCCAGCTTCAGGCGCCAGCGCGCCGGCAGTGCGCCTAGCAGGCGCAGCACCAGGGTGAAGGTGGCGGGGAAGGCTATTTCCAGCGGGCGGTGTGGCAGGCGCGCGATGATATGGGCGGCGGCGCGCTCGGCGCTCCACAGCTGGGGCATGGGGAAGTCGTTGCGGCGGGTCAGTGGCGTGTCGACGAAGCCGGGGCAGACCAAGGTGACATCGATGCCTTCGCCGACCAGGTCGATGCGCAGGGACTCGACCAGGTACCGCAATGCCGCTTTGGAGGCACCATAGGCACCCGCACGCGGCAATGCCAGCCAGCTCACCGAGCTGCCCATGACCACCAGGTGTGGCCGCTGGCCGTGGCGCAGCAAGGGCAGGGCGGCGGCAAGGCATAAGCTGGTGCCGGTCAGGTTGGTGCGTATCACTCGGTCGATCAGGGCAGGGTCGAAGTGCCCAGGCTCCAGGTACTCGCAAGTGCCCGCATTGAGAATCACTTGGTCCAGTGCGCCCCAGGCGTGCTCGATCTGCTCGGCGATTCGCGCCACTTGCCCAGGTTGATCGATATCGCCGACTGCCAGCAGTACCTGGTCCGGAAACCGTTCGGCCAGTGCTGTCAGCTTGTCTGCCCGGCGTGCGCCCAACGCTACCTGGTGGCCTTGTTCCAGCAGGTGCAACGCCAGCGCGGCACCCATGCCACTGCTGGCACCGGTCAGCCAGCAACGGCTCATGCCAGCCTGCCTTTGAGCCAGCGAATCGCGCTGCCCATGATCGGCAGATGTTCGTACAGCAGGGCACCGGCGTCGAAGTAGTCCTGGTGAAAATACACCCGCTCATGCCAGCGCAGGTGGCTGCAGCCTTGCAGGCTGATCAGTTGCCCGCTGGCCAGTTGCGGGTGGCGATAGTGCAACGTCCAGCGGATGTAGCCATGGCCCGGCTGTAGTTCGTCGGTGCCCTCGAAGCGGTAGTGGCAGTCGGAAACCTTGGCGTACAGCTGGGCGAAATAAGCCCGCAGCGCGGGAAGGCCGGTGAACTGGTGCAAGGGGTCGCGGAAGGCGACGTCCTCGCTGTACAGGTCACCCAACAGGTCGAGGTTGTGCGTATCCAGCGTGGCAAAGCGTTCGGCGAAGGATCGCAGGTAGGTGGACATGCACAATACCTGTACAAAATTAATTTGTTGTACAAGGTATAGTGCAGGTCTCTGGATAAATCTATACAGAAGAAAATTTTTGTACAGTTTTCGCGCGACGCTCGATCTCCCAGGCGCCAAAAATCATGCGGCGAACACCCCCCGCTAGACCATCCCCCCACCAAACTCACCCATGGCATCCAGCACCGCCTCGCACACATACGCCAGCGAAGCCCGATCAAACAGCAGCTGCAACGCCGGCCGCTCATCACTGCCTACATTCAGCACAATCATATTGATCCGCGCCACCGAGGTCTGCGCCACCGTCCCAACCGGAAACGCCCCGGCACGCAGATCCACCCCGCACAACTTGGCCATCACCGCGCTGCCATGCACCCCCGACAGTTGTAGCCAGGCATGGCTGTCCTGGCGCGGCAGCAGGTAATTGCGCTGGGCACCCTGCACCCACTCGGCCTCTACACCCGCCACCCGTGCGCCATCGTCGGCCAGGCTGCCCAGCAGCAGGTACTCGGCCTGCGACAATCGCGCCACCCAGCTTCCATCATGCTGACGCACGGCCTGGTTCGGCTGCGTGGGCAAACGGTATCTACGTTGCTGAAGGTAGGCGGCGCTGTCTGCGCCGCGAAATCCAACCCGCGCCAACGCAGTCAAGTCAGTCAACGCACAGGTGTGCAGCAGTTCGGCTCGCGGGTTGCGAGGGATAAACGCTTCGGCTTGCAAACGGGTCATGGCTCAGAGCTCCTGGCGCAGGTTGTCGGGGTCGTGGAACGGCAGCGCTACCACCTTGGCATTGACCATCACGCCACCGTCGGTGCGAATCGGGATGAGCATGCCGGGGCTGGCCTGGTGGGCGCCGGCATAGGCCAGGCCGATGATCTGCCCCAGGATTTGCGAGTACTCGCAGGAGGTGACGTTACCGCTGATGTCCCGGCCGTCCAGCACCAGGTGCCCCTCCAGTGGTCGCGGGCTGCCTTTGGGCAGCGTGAAACCGACCAGCTTGCGCTTGAGCGGCTGTGCTTCGAGGATTTCGATCGAGCGCTTGCCAACGAAGAACGGCTTCTTGCGACCGATGGCCCACTGCATGTCGATTTCCGCCGGGTGCGTCATGCCGTCGGTGTCCTGGCCGATGATCACGTGGCCTTTTTCCAGGCGCAGCAGGCGTTGGGTCTCGACGCCGAAGGGGCGAATGCCCAACCCGGCACCCGCCTGCATCAAGGTATCCCACAGCCGCTCGGCATGGCGCGCTGGTACGTGCACTTCATAGCCCAGCTCACCGACAAAGCCGACTCGCAGGATACGTGCAGCAATGCCTGCCACCTTGCCCTGGCGTACGCCCAGGTAAGGGAAGGCTCCGGCGGCCAGGTCTACGTCATCGCACACCTTGGCCAGCACCTGGCGTGACAGTGGCCCGGCCAGGTTGACGGCGGCCAGGGCAGCGGTGACGTTGGTGATGTCCACGTCCAGGCGCCACTGCGCGTTCCACTTCAGCATCTGTTGGTAGATGCGGTCGACGCCGCTGGTGGTGGCGGTTACGTAGAAGTGCTGCTCGCCCAAGCGTGCGCAGACACCATCGTCGATGACCACGCCGTGCTCGTTGGTCATCAACGCATAGCGGGTGCGGCCAACAGGCAGTTTGGCGAAGCCGAAGGTGTAGAGGCGTTCCAGCAGTTCGGCCGCATCCGGGCCACGCACGTCCAGGCCGCCGAGCGTGGAGACGTCGATCAGGCCGACTTTTTCACGTACATGCCGGGCTTCTTCCTGCATGCAGCGATCGCGTTCCTCCGGCTTGCCATAGTAGGCCGGGCGCTGCCAGATGCCGGCGGGCATCATGTTCGCCCCGGCTTGCAGGTGGCGGCAGTGCATTGGCGTTTGCCGGTACGGGTCGAAGGCGCGGCCGGCAATGTGTGCCAGCTTTTCTGCCTGGAACGGTGGGCGGGCAGTGGTCACGCCGGTCTCGCTGATGCTGCGGCCGGTGGCATGGGCCACCAGGCGCGCGGTGGGCAGTGCTGAGTGGCGGCCCTGGGATGGGCCCATGCCGACCGTGGAGAAGCGTTTGACCAGTTGCACATCGCGGTAGCCGCTGCGGGTGGCGTTGACGATGTCGCGCACCTGCAGGTCTTCGTCGAAATCGACGAAATCCTTGCCCTTGGGGTGCGGGAAGATCGGCCAGGGGAAGTTGACCTTGGCCTCGGCGTTGAACAGCGGCTGCACCGGCGCTTGCAGGCCCAGCGCGGCCACGGCTTCGGCCGCCCCACGGGTGGCGTCGGCCAGCACGTTGCCTAGCGCATGGCGGCCGTTCACCGAGCCTGCGATATCCAGTCCGGCTGGCAGGTGGCTGATGGCGAACTCGTCGCGGTTGACGTCATAGGCCAGCTTGCCACCGGCCTGGCACAGCAACTGGTACACCGGCATGTAGCCCGCCGACATGCACAGCAGGTCACAGGCCAGGCGCAGGCCATGCGGGCCAACCTTGCCCTGGCCGGTGATTGGGCGAATGTCCACGCCATTGACATGGCGCATGCCCGCTTCGTGCAGCGCTTCGTACACGGTGCTGCCCAGGTGCACAGGGATAGCGCGGTGCTTCAGCTCGGCGGCCAGCGTGGCATCGGCCGGTGCGGCGCGCATGTCGATCACAGCAGCCACAGCCACGCCTTGTTCCTGCAGGTCGAGCGCGGCAAGGTAGCCGTCATCGTGGCCGGTCAGGATCACTGCGCGCTGGCCCGGTTTGACCGCGTACAGCTTCATCAGCCGCTGTGCGGCGCTGGTCAGCATCACACCGGGCAGGTCGTTGTTGCGGAACACCACCGGCTGGTCGAACGAACCAGCCGCCACCAGGCAACGGCCGGCACGTACCTTGTACAGGCGCTTGTGCTGGATCACTGGCAGGTAGTGGTCGGTGAACCAGCCGTTGCAGGTGGCGTCCAGCAGCACCTGGATGTTCGGGTGACCCTCTACGGCTGCCAGCAACTCCTGACGCAGGCTGGCGGCACGCGTGCCGGCGATGTCAAAGCGGGCGTAGGTGAGCGAGCCGCCAAGCACGGGCTGTTGCTCGATCAGCAACACCTTGGCCCCGGCATTGGCTGCGTCCAGCGCCGCGCGCAGGCCGGCAGGGCCTGCGCCGATGACGGCGACATCGACAAACAGGTAGGCCTTGTCGTAGTACTGTGGCTTGAAGCCTTGGTCGAGCACGCCCAGGCCGGCCTTTTTGCGAATCAGCGGCTCCCACACCTTCCACATGCCTTTGGGCTTGTAGAACGAGCGGTAATAGAAACCCACCGGCATGAAGCGCGAGCACTTGCCCAGGTAGGCGTCGCGGTCGTGCTCCAGGCTGCCGTTGAAGTTCTGCCCTTCGACCACCTGCCCGTCGCGGGCGGCTTCCAGGTCGGCCAGCACGTTGGGTTCCTCAGGCAGTTGCACCAGGGTGTTGGCATCTTGCCCGGCCATGCTCAGCGGGCCGCGTGGGCGGTGGTATTTGAATGAACGCGACAGCAACCAGCGGCCGCTGCCAAGCAGGGCGCTGGCAATGCTGTCACCGGCAAAGCCCGAACAGGCCTGGCCGTCGAACTGGAAACGCAAGGGGCGTTCGCGGTCGATCAGCAGGCCCATGGGCGCGGGGAGGCGAGTGTGGCTGTTCATCCGGCGATCTCCGGGGTGGCGGCGGGGGTGAAGTCGACGCGGCGGTCGAACAGTGCTTTCGGGTCGAAGGTGCGCAGCACCTGGTCGCTTACCGTGTGGCGCTCGGCCAGAAACCAGTAGCTGGAAGCGTTGTGCAGCCACCACTCGAGCACCACCCCGGCCAGGTTGTCGCTATTGAACACATAGTCGGCCCACTCGGTATCGCTGCAGTTGGCCGGGTCGGGCATGTGCTTGCACTCGCCGCCGTAGGTGAATTCGCTGATGTTGCGCGGGCCGTTCAAGGGGCAGGTCAGGATTTTCATCGTCATGTGCTCCTAGTGGCTGGCCGCAGTGGCGCCCATTTCGTTGACTTGCTGGAAGCGGCTGAAGCGCTCGAGGGCGAAGGGGGCAATCAGCTCGGGCACCTTGCCGCCGCTGGCGACCAGCTCGGCCATGGCCTTGCCGCAGATCGGCGTGGCCTTGAACCCCCAGGTGCCCCAGCCAGCATCCAGGTAGTAGTTCTGCACCGGTGACAGGCCCATGATCGGGCTGTAGTCCGGGGTCATATCGGTCATCCCGGCCCACTGGCGCATCAGCTTGGCGTTGGCCATGAACGGGAACATTTCGATGGCGTGGGCCAGCAGGCTTTCCTTGAGGTCGAGGGTGGAGCGGGTGTTGTACAGCGGGTAAGGGTCGGAGCCGCCGCCAAAGACGATTTCGCCTCGGCTGGTCTGCTGCACGTAGCAGTGCAGCGCCGACGAACTTACCAGCGGGTCGAGAAACGGCTTGAAGGGCTGGGTGACCATGGCTTGCAGCGGGTAGGTGTGGATCGGCGCGCGGATGCCGGCCTTTGCCATCAACAGCGAACTGGCACCCGCCACGGCCTGGACCACGCAGCCGCATTGCACCGTGCCGCGGTTGGTCTTCACCGCCTCGATGCGGCCATTGCGGATCAGCAAGTCCTGCACTTCGGTCAGTTGGTGGATTTGCACGCCGCGCCTGGCTGCCTGTTTGGCGTAGCCCCAGGCCACCGCGTCGTGGCGCGCGGTGGCGCCGTCGATGTGCCACAGGCCCGCCAGCACCGGCAGGTGGCCGGGGTCCAGGTTCAGGCTGGGCACCAGCTCGCGGATCTGTTGGCGATCGATCATTTCGCTACGCCCGCCGAAGTGCTTGTTCACTTCGGCGCGCTGGCGGAAGGCGCGCACGGTGGCGTCGGTGTGCGCCAGGGTAAGCTGGCCGCGCTCGGAATACATGATGTTGAAGTCGAACTCGTTCGACAGGTTTTGGAACATGCGCACCGATTCTGCGTAGAAGCGCACACCTTCGCTGGTGAGGTAGTTGGAGCGGATCACGGCGGTGTTGCGCGCGGTGTTGCCGCCCCCCAGGTAGGCTTTTTCCAGCACGGCGACGTTGGTCACACCGTGGTACTTGGCCAGGTAGTAGGCGATGGCCAGGCCGTGGCCGCCGCCGCCGATGATCACCACGTCATAGCGTGGCTTGAGTTCGCACGGTGGCGGCAGGTCGACCTCCACCGGGTAGTCGGCGCTCAGGCCGTATTTCAGCAGGGCGAAAGGCATGCGGTGCGCTCCTGGTGGACGGCCTGTTGTTGCAGGTCGAGGGCGAGCAGGGTGTTTTTCATCAAGTAGGCGATGGTCATCGGGCCGACGCCGCCGGGGACCGGGGTAATGCCGGCGACCTGGGGCAGGGCAGCGGCGAAATCGACATCACCGACCAGGTGGTTTTGGCCGTCTTCATCGATGCGGTTGATGCCGACGTCGATCACCACCGCACCGGGTTTGAGGCAATCGGCACCGATCAGCCGTGGCTTGCCCACTGCGGCAACCAGGATGTCGGCCTGGCGGCACAACGCGGGCAGGTCGCGGCTGCGTGAATGCACCACAGTCACCGTGCAGTCGGCCTGCAACAGCAGGGCAGCCATGGGCTTGCCGACGATGTTCGAGCGGCCGACCACTACCGCATGTTTGCCACGCAGCTCGCCACAGGCGTCGCGCAGCAGGCGCATGCAGCCGCTGGGGGTGCACGGGGTCAGCACATCGCGGCCCTGGGCCAGGCCACCGACGTTCTCGCTGTGGAAGCCGTCCACGTCCTTGAGCGGGTTGATGGCCTGCAATACGCAATGCTCGTCGATGTGCGCGGGCAACGGCAGTTGCACGAGGATGCCGTTCACCTCGGGGTCGCGGTTCAGGCGGTCGATCAAGGTCAGCAGGTGGGCCTGGGTGGTGTCGGCGGGCAGGCGATGTTCCTGCGAGCGGATGCCCACCTCTTCGGCGCGCAGCACTTTATTGCGCACGTACACCTGGCTGGCGGCATCGGCACCCACCAGCACCACGACCAGGCCCGGTTGCACGCCGCCCTGGCGCAGTTCCTGCACCTGCTCGCGTACCTCGGCCAGCACACGCGCGGCGGTGGCCTTGCCGTCGATCAGCTTGAGGCTGGTAAGTGCGTTCATTTGAAGATCACCGTGCGGTCGTGGTTAAGGAATACCCGGTGTTCAAGGTGGTATTTCACCGCGCGGGACAGGGCGATGGTCTCGGTGTCGCGGCCGATGGCCACCAGAGCGTCCGGGGCATAGGCGTGGTCCACGCGTTGCACTTCCTGCTCGATGATCGGCCCTTCGTCCAGGTCGCGGGTCACGTAGTGGGCGGTGGCGCCGATCAGTTTTACACCGCGCTGATAGGCCTGGTGGTAGGGCTTGGCGCCTTTGAAACCGGGCAGGAACGAGTGATGGATGTTGATCGCCCGGCCCGACAGCTGGCGGCACAGGTCATCGGAGAGGATTTGCATGTAGCGCGCCAGCACCACCAGTTCGGTGCCGGTGTCCTCGACGATACGCAGCAGTGCGGCTTCCTGTTCGGCCTTGGTGTCCTTGGTGACCGGCAGGTAAACGAAGCGAATGCCCTGGCGCTCGGCCATGGGGCGCAGGTCCAGGTGATTGGAGACCACGGCGGTGATCTGCATGTCCAGTTCGCCCTTGGCATGCCGGTACAACAGGTCGGACAGGCAGTGGTCGAACTTGCTCACCATCAGCAGCACACGCATCGGCCGGGCGCTGCTGTGCAGGCTCCATTGCATGTCGAAGCGCTGGGCCACGTCGGTAAAGCCAGCCTCCAGCTGTGGTGTGTCGCCGCTGACACCGGTGTTGAAGCGGAACACCGCGCGCATGAAGAAGCGCCCATTGTCCTCGTCGTCGAACTGCGCCATCTCGCTGATGTAGCAACCGTGCTCGGCCAGGTAAGTGGTCACCGCAGCGACGATGCCGGACACGGCCGGGCAACTGACGCGCAGGATGAAGTGATCGGGAGCGGGATGCATGTCGGATAGGCCTCGTGATGGAGTGGGGCAGGTCGGGCACAAGGGCAAAAGAAGATTCGCGACGGTGCGAAGGGTGTTTCTTGGTAGGAATATAAATTTCCTTTTGGAGATTTATAGGCGATATGAGGGGTTATGGTCTAGATGTTTGTGAAATTTTTTATCCTGGCAGGAAAGTTTTTTTAGAGGCCTTTGCCGGGCTATGCTTGCTCCATGACCACACCACCGCCTCTACGCCAACCTTGCCCCCCTGGCGCCTGCGACTGCGGCCGGGAACACTTGGTCGAACACCCGCAGGCCGCCCAACGCATCCTCCTGCTGACCCGCCAGGAAGAAAAGCGCCTGCTCGAACGCCTGGAAAACCTCAAGGACCTCGAAGACCTGCAGCGCCTGCAGCAGCGTCTGTACGACAACCTCGGCATCCGCGTACACATCGCCCCCGGCTTCAACGAAGTGCGCACCATGCGCGGCATCGTCATCGAACTGGATGATCAGCCGGGGCTATGCCGCAAAACCAGGCAGTCGATCCCGGCGGCCATTCGGCGTGGGCTGGAGCGCAACCCGCAGGTCGCCTACCGCCTGCTCGATACCTACGACCTGCTGCGTGACGGTTGAGAGAGGAGTGAGTCATGCACATGGCGGCGCAAACAAACCATAGCGCCTTAATTTTTCCGAAGCCTCCCACGTCTACTTGAAAGCCCCCCTGCGCGAAGCCCGCAGCGGTACTCATCATTCAAGGAGACAGGCAATGACTTCCGTTTTCGACCGCGACGATATCCAGTTCCAGGTAGTGGTCAACCACGAAGAGCAATACTCGATCTGGCCCGACTACAAGGCCATCCCCAACGGCTGGCGTGCGGTGGGCAAGAGCGGCTTGAAGAAGGACTGCCTGGCCTACATCGATGAGGTCTGGACCGATATGCGCCCGCTGAGCTTGCGCCAGAAAATGGCCGATGCCGCCGCCCAGTGACCACGCTGAACCTGCTGTGCCTGCCGTACTCCGGCGCCAGCGCCATGGTCTACAGCCGCTGGCGGCGCAAGCTGCCAGCGTGGTTGCAAGTGCGCCCGGTAGAGCTGCCTGGGCGGGGCGCGCGCATGGCCGAGGCGCTGCGCACCGACATGCAAGCCCTGGCCCGGCAACTGGCCCGCGAACAGCGCCTGGCGGCCAGCGCCCCCTATGCGCTGCTTGGGCACAGCCTGGGCGCGCTGCTGGCCTTCGAGCTGGCCCATGAACTGCAAGCGTTGGGCTGCCCGCCACCCTTGGCGCTGTTCGCTTGCGGCACGGCGGCACCCACGCGGCGTGAGGACTACGACGGCAAGAGCTGGCGCGAGCCCAAGAGTGACGCCGAGCTTATCAGCGAGTTGCGCGAGCTTCAGGGTACGCCCGAGGAAGTGCTGGCGAACGCCGAGTTGATGAGCCTGACCTTGCCGACCTTGCGTGCCGACTTTCTGTTGTGCGGCACCTACGCCTACCGCCAGCGGCCGGCGTTGCAGTGCCCACTGCATGTGCTGGGTGGCGTGGATGACCGGGCCAGCGACGAGCAACTGCAGGCCTGGTGCAAGGAAACCCACGGCAAGTTCTCGCTGCAGATGTTCCCAGGTGGGCACTTCTTCATCCATGAGCATGAAGACCGCGTGCTCGACGCGCTGACCGCGTCGTTGCAGCCGCTTCGGCTGTCCGCCTGATTGACGTCACCGCTTGCCTGGGGGAGGCTAGGGCTTTTCCCAGGCAAGGGGCAGACAATGCTGATCGATCCACTCAAGGCCACGCTGCTGGTCGTCGACATCCAGGAAAAACTCATCGGCGCCATGAGCGACCCCGAAGGCACTCGGGCGCGGGCCCGCTGGTTGCTGGCCGCGACTGCCGAGCTGGAACTGCCGACGGTGATTTCCGAGCAGTACCCCAAGGGCCTGGGCCATACCCTGGCGCAATTGCTGGCCGCAGCACCGGCCGCCGAGGTGGTGGAGAAAAGCCACTTTTCCTGCGTGGCCGCGCAGTGTCTGCCAGCCAGCCTGATGGCGCGTGAGCAGGTGATCGTCTGTGGCATGGAAACTCACGTCTGCGTGCTGCAGACCGTGCTCGGCCTGCTGGGGCTGGGCAAGCAGGTGTTCGTGGTCGAAGATGCCTGCGACAGCCGAACCTCGGCCAGCAAGGCGGCAGGCCTGGCGCGCATGCGTGCCGCCGGGGCGCAAGTGGTGACCCGTGAGATGGTGCTGTTCGAACTGCTGGGCAGCGCCAGCCATCCGCTGTTCCGCCACATCAGCAAAACCTACCTGGTCGGTGAACAGCCCTGAACGGTCGGGCACTGGCTGTGGGGGTGATGGCCCTGGCGCTGCTGCAAGGCTGTGCCGGGCGTCGTGAAGAAGCGCCAGAAGCGGACCCGGCCAAGGTCCGCGCACAGCTGCTGCGATTGCTGCCTGCCCAGGCCAAGGATCGCGAGGGCTGGGCCCAGGACATTCAAGTGGCCTTTGCAGCGCAGCGCATAGCCCCCAGCAAAAGCAACCTGTGCGCAGTGCTGGCGGTAACCGAGCAGGAATCGACCTTCACGGCCGATCCGCAGGTGCCCAACCTGGGGCGTATCGCCCGCGAGGAAATCGACCGCCGCGCTGCACGCCTGCACATTCCCAAACTGTTGGTCGACGGTGCGCTGAAGGCGCCTTCGGGTAACGGCCAGAGCTACCAGCAGCGTTTGCAGGCAGTGCGCAGCGAGAAGCAGTTGAGCGAACTGTACGACGAGGTCATTGCCCGCGTGCCGTTGGGCAAAAACTTGTTGGGCGGGCTGAACCCGGTGCACACCGGCGGGCCGATGCAGGTCAGCATCGACTTTGCCGAACAGCATGCAACGGATTACCCCTACAGCCATGGCGGTACGATTCGCCAGGAAGTGTTCACCCGGCGCGGCGGCATGTACTTCGGTATTGCCCACCTGTTGGGCTACCCGGCCAACTACGAGCGCCAGCTTTATCGCTTTGCCGATTTCAACGCGGGCTGGTACGCCAGCCGCAATGCGGCGTTCCAGGCGGCGTTGAGCAGGGTGACGAGTGCGCCGCTGGCGCTGGACGGTGACTTGATCGCGCCGGGTTCGATCATGCCAGGCACCACTGAGCTCGCGGCGCGCAAGCTCGGGGTGAAGTTGGGCTTGCGCAACCCGCAGATTCGCAGCCAGCTGGAAGAGGGCGACAGCCTGGCATTTGAGGACAGCAAGCTATACAGCGGGGTATTTGCCCTGGCGGATGCCAAAGCCGGCAAACCGGTGCCGCGGGCGGTGCTGCCTGGCATCGAACTGAAGAGCCCTAAGATCACCCGCAAGCTGACCACGGCGTGGTTTGCCGGGCGGGTGGATGAGCGCTATCAGCGGTGCATGAAGCATTGAACTATCCATTATGGGAGCGGCCTGAGCGATCAGCTTTCGCTCAATGCCCCAACCACCTTGTCGACGGTGGCCTTCAACCCTGCAAACGCATCGTCAGGGTCACTCTCCACCACCACCAGCTTCGCCCCCGTCGCCTTGATCACTTCGGCTACTGCCGCGTCCGGCTGGCGATGGTCCAGCACCAACGCCACATCCTGCGCCTTCAGGTTCTCGCCCAGCGCCTTGAGCGCGGCAGCATCCCACTCGGCCGGCAACGGCTGCTCCACCACATCCAGGTTAAGCCCGCTGGCCAGGTAACCCAACCGCTCCGACAGACTTATCACCGTCAGGTTGTCGACCTTGGCCAGCTGTGTCTGGCTACTGGCTGAAAGCTCCAGCAACTGGCGTTTGAGCCCGGCCAGGTTGCCCTGGATCTTTGCCTTGTCGTCCGGCACCAGGCGTTCCAGGTCATTGGCCACCACGTCGGCCATGCGCCCGAGATTAGTCGGGTTGAGCCAGGGGTAAGCGCCATAGGCATCGTCACCGGTCACTGCAATACCCGGTAGCGCACCATCCACCGGGCGCGCCGCATCGATCTCGACAATGCGGATGTTGCTGCGCCGCGCCATTGGGTACAGCGGGTCGTCTCGCCAGATCGAGCGTACGCCAATTACTGCGTCGGCCTTCTGCGCGGCCTTGTCCAGGCTGGCGCCACCGCGGCCGCTGAAATACGACGGTTGGCGGCTGGCCGGCAGGTTGGCCGGGGCTGCACGCGTGAGCTGCACTGCAGTGCCGTCAAGCAGGGCGCTGGCCAGGCTGTGGGTAACAGGCAGGGTGGTCAGTACTTGTGCGGCGAACGACAGCGATGGCAGGCCGGCCAGGGCCAGTGCCAGGGTCAGGCGTTTGAAGTTCATGCCGGGTTTCCTTGCAGGCGGGGAACGAGGGCGCGGGCCAGGGCGGCCAGGGCGAAACAGAGACCGGCGACCAGAATGATCGCGGCACCTGACGGCACCGGCAGGTCGAACACGATCGGCAACAGGATGCCGAACAGGGTGCTGATGGTGGCAATCAGCACCGACAGGAAGAAAAAGCCCTTGAGCGACTGGCTGACCAGGCGAGCGGCGGCGGCAGGAATCACCAACAGCGCACCGACCAGGATGGCACCGATCACTTTCACTGCGGCCACGGTTACCAAGGTCACCAGCACCACGAACAGATAGTCCAGGGTTTTCACCGCCACCCCACGCACCGCTGCCAGTTGTGGGTTGAAACTGGCCAGCATGATGCGGTTGTAGAGTGGCAAGGCCAAGGCCAGTACCAGCACTGCGACGATGCCCAGTACCACTAGGTCCTGGCCGCTGACGGTCAGCACCGAGCCGAACAGCACGTTTTCGAGGATATGCACGTTGATCTTGCCTGCCAGCATCAACAGCAGGCTGGCGCCCAGCGCCAGCGACACCGAGAGAAACACGCCAATCAACGTGTCTGGCGACAGCCCGGTGCGGTTGCGCAGGAAGTTGAGCAGGATGCCGAACAGCAGGCAGTAGCCGAACAGGCTTCCGTAAGGGCCGGTGTAGGGCTCGCCCAGCAGGATACCGATGGCCACGCCGGTCAGCGCGGCATGGCCGACCGCTTCGGAGAAGAAGGCAAAGCGCTTGACCACCACCAGGGTGCCCAGGCCGCCCAGCACCGGGCCTATCATCAGGCCGGCCAGCAGGGCGTTGACCACGAAACCGTAGGCCAGCGCCTCGGGCAGGTAGCCGGCAGTGGCCCAGTCCTGGACCGTATGGCGAAAGAATTCAAAACTCATCAGGCAAGGCTCTCGCTACGCGGGTGAACGGAGAACAGGCCGAGCAGGCGCTCCGGGGTCAGGGCCTGGGCGGGTGGGGCGTCGAACAGTACCTGGCGGTTCAGGCCCGTCACTCGGTCGGCCAGGCGCAGCACAGCTTCCAGGTCATGCTCGATCCACAGCACGGTTGTGCCAACCTGGCGCCAGCCAAGCAGCAATTGTTCGAACACCTGGATACCCGCTTCATCGAGCGCTGACATGGGCTCGTCCAGCACCAGCAACTGCGGCTCGGGGATCAGGCCCTGGGCCAGCAGCACGCGCTGGCGCTCGCCGCCTGACAACGCCCCCATACGCCGCTTGCGTTTGTCGAGCATGCCGACCCGCGCCAGGGCCGCGTCGATAGCCGGCTGCACGCGCCGCGACAGGCCGAGGAAGGCCGGGCGACGCTGACACATGGCGGCCATGAAGTCGTCGACGGTCATTGGCAGGCCACGGTCGAACTCCAGTGCCTGCGGCACATAGCCAATCACTTCGCGCTCGTTCGGCCAATGCAGGGTCAGCTGCCCCTGATGCGGCATCTGCCCCAGCAGGGTCTTGATCAGCGAGCTCTTGCCGCCGCCATTAGGGCCGACGATGGCGTGCACGCTGCCAGCGGCAACGCTGAAACTGACCTGTTCGAGGATGCGGGTGCGGCCTAGCGTCAGGTTGATACCGGCGAACTCGATGCGTGGCCCGCAGGCTGCCAGCAGGTTGGCGGCTACGGTCATGCGCGGTTCTCCTGAATGGCACGGACCACGGTGTCGAGGTTGCGCTTCATTTCCACCTCGTATTTGTCCTTGGTGTATTCGCCATAGGAGATATGGGTCAACGGATACAGGCGCACGCCGGACTCACGCTGAATGGTTTCGACATAGGCCGACGGGAAGTCCATTTCCGAGAAGATCACCCGCACGTCCAGTGCCTTGAGCTGGTCGATGGTCTTTTTCAGCTGCGCCGGACTGGGCTCGATGCCATGGGCCGGTTCGACCACTGCGGTCACTTCCAGGCCGAAATCACGCACGAGGTAGTCGTAGGCCGCATGGATGGTCGCTACGCGGAACGTGGCGCTGGGGGCTTCGGTGACCTTGGCCAGGGCCTCGGCCCGCAGGGCGCGCAGGCGCTTGGCGTAGGCGCGGGCGTTTTGCGTGTACAGCTTGGCGTTGTCTGGATCGAGCTTGCCCAGTTCGCGGGCGATGTTGTTGACCTGGGCGATGGTGGTGCTGATGGACAGGAAGGTGTGCGGGTTGACCACCTTGCCGGCGCCGCGTGCGGCAATGCCGGTGGCCGCCAGCAACGGTACGTTCTGGTTGGCTTCGATGGTCGTGATGCCGGGCTTTTCACTGGCGGCGATCATGCGGTCGGCGAAGTCGTCGTGGCCGACGCCATTGAGCACCACCACGTCCAGCGTACCGATGCGTTTGATGTCCTCGGCCCGTGGCTCGTAGGCGTGGGGGTTGAAGCCTGCTGGAATCAACGGCACCACTTCGGCTTTGTCGCCGACGATGTTGCTCACGTAGCTGTAGTAGGGGTGCAGGGTGATGCCGATGCGCAGCGGCTTGCCGTTATCGGCCAGGGCCAGTGACGGCAGGGCAAAGGCCAGGAGCAGGGCGAGGGCGGAGCGGAGCATGGGGGAGTCCTTGGGTTCAGTGACGGTGTTCGCGGGTAACCCCGGCGTCGTAATGGCTGACGACCTGCTGCCAACCGGCGGCGATCAGGGTGGCCTGGCCGAGGTCGTCCGGGATCACGGCGGCGCTGTCGCGGCGCAGCCAGACATCGGCCTGGCCGGTGCTGTCGGCGGGCAGGATCAGCAGCAGGCTGCCGGCGACCTCGGGGGCCTGGCTGCGGCCCAGGTAGGCGCCGGGCTCCAGCCACGACCATTGATGGCCGCCGCGGCTCTGGCTGCCGGCATCGACCACGAACGGTGGCAGGCCTTCCTCGGCCAGGGCCTGCACGCTGGGTACGACGCCATTTTCTTCACGCAGCAGCTGGATTTCGTCGAAAGCCACGCGCAAGTCGGTGTACAGGCCTTGCTCGGCGGCGGTGAGGTCGCGGCGGGCGTCGATCTGGTGGCTGGCGATGGTCTGTTCGTCCTCGCGCTCACCGCGTAGCAGCACCACGCTGGCGGCGAGCACCACGATCAACAGGCTGGCCAGCAGCACGTACAGGGTTTCGTGCCCGGCGCCGGCCGGGCGAATCACTTGGGCGCGGCTCATGGCTGGGCGATGTCGGCGTAGTCGACTTCCACCACGTGCCCGGGGCCTGCGTCGAATAGCACATAGAACTCACCGTCCGGGCGCTTGAAGGTCAGCGTCGAATCGTCACCAAGCTTGCCGCCGACCAGCACCTGTTCGTCATAGCCGATCACATCCAGGGTCACCCCAGGGGCACCGCTGCCGTCCGAGAAGCCGCCGGTGCACTTGACCTGGCCGCTGGCCAGCGCTTCGCATTCGCACATCGGGTTGTGCGCCAGGGCGGGGCCGGCGGCCAGTACCATGAAGGGCAGGGAAAGGGTGCGCATCAGGTTTTTCATTTCTTGCCTCCTTGTTTCTCGAGCCAGGCCACGGTGGCTGGCGATGCCTTGGCCAGGGGGACTGACGCCTGGTGCATGCTGCCGTCCCAGCCTTCCAGGGTGATCCAGATCTGCGCGTCGGGTTTGGTGCGTGGTGGAATCGGCAGTGAGGTGCCCATGTTGTACGGTGCACCGAAGAAGATGGTGCCGGCGGCGCGCAGGCTGCGAGGCTTGCCAATACGCAGGTAGGCCGCTTTGACGTCCTTGATGCAGGCCTTGCACAGCGATGCGTTGAACGACTTGAAGAAGCCGGCCGGGCCATCGGCGCGAGGCGCTTCGTCACGCAGTTCGGCCAGGTCGAGGCTGTAGGGGCCGACCTGGATGTTGCTGATCACATTGGCGCCCAGGCCGGCGTCACCGCGAAACAGCTTGGCGTCGGCGAAGTACTTGGGCATGAAACCCAGCGGAATCAGGATCAGCAGAATATTCAGGTGAAAACGCCACTTCAGCCAAAGCTGCTTCAGCGGGCTGGCGGGCAGGGCTTGGGCCTGGCTCATGAATGGATCTCCACGGTGGTTTCACTGCGCGCCGCACGGGGTGCTCGCTCGCTGCGTTTGAGGGCGGCGGCGGTGGCCTGGGCGGTACGTTTGGTCCAGATCAGCAGGCCGCTGAATACCATCAAGGTGAGGACCAGGCCGAAGAAGAACCAGATCAGCTTGATTGGCAGGCCGCCGAAATCGCCGGTGTGCAGCGGGCGCATGGATTCGGTGACGAACTCCAGGGCCGAGCGGTCGCTGATTTCGAACTGGCTGTCGACATTGCTTGTATACGGGTTCACCGACGCACTCTGGAACATCAACGGGTACCAGCCTGGCCCAGACAGGGTGACGTGGCTGTAGGCGGTGGCGGGCAGCGAGACGGAGTTGATCTCCAGCCCCGGGATCGCCAGGCCGGCAATGCGCGCAGCTTCATCCAGGTTGATGCGCGGGGCAGGGCTGCCATCTGGCGTTTGCGGCACGTCCTCACGGGCGATCACCGGCACGATGGGCCGGCTGGAAATGGTGATGTGGTTGTCGAACAGTATCGCCTGGATCAGGAACCAGGTGCCGGTGATGGAAATCACCGCAATGAACCAGATCGACCACACCCCGGCCAGGCGGTGCAAGTCACCCCAAAAAATCCGCGAGCCATGGCCGGTGCGCACGGGTTTGAAAAAGCCCTTCCAGAACTTTTTGTACACAACCAGGCCAGTGACCAGCGAGGCCAGCATCGGCAGGCCGAGCAGCGACACCAGGTACCAGCCCCAGCTGAAACCATTGGTGAATGGCACCAGCCACCAGCCGTGCAGGGCCCGGGTGAAGGCTTCGAAGTTGAAGTCAGGGGTCTTGCCCTGGATGGCGCCGGTGTAGGGGTTTACGTACAGCGTCGGGCTGGTGCCGTCTGGCAGGGTGACATTGGCCTTTACCGCGAAGTGCGAGCCATCGGGTTGACTGAGCCGGTCCACGACCATATCCGGCTCGGCCTTGTGCAAGGCTTCCAGCACCTGCTGGAAGCTCATGCGTTGCACGTCCGCGTCTGGCTTGTTGGCGCGCACGGCCGAGTCGGCCAGCCAGACGATTTCCTGGCTGACCACGGCAAGCATGCCGGTGAAGCAGACGATCAGGACAAAGAACCAGATCGGCAAGGCAAGCCAGCTGTGGACCAGGAACCACAGCCTGGATTTGGATTTTTTCGGTGATTTGGCCATCAGACGGTCTTCTGCAATGGGTGGTCGAGCGTGTGCCCAACCAAAGAGGGCTGTACTGATAAGGACGAATGAGAATTGAAAACCTGCCTTTTAAAATGAAAGCAAATGTTTCAAAAGACGAAGGCCGGACGGCGCACGCGGCGTCAGTCCGGCCTTGAAGGCTTGTTGCAGAGGGTTCAGGCGCGGGTCAGGGCTACCGCCGCTTGCGGCTTGCCGTGCAGCTGCGCCAGGTCCTGGTACAGCGCCCGGCCAATTTCCGCAGCGCGGGCCGGCAGCACTGAAAGCAGCGTGTCACTCAGGCCGTGGCTGTTTTCGCAGAAGCCCTGCAAGTAAACAGAGGCCTGCAGGTCGGGGCTGGCCAGTACACGGTAGTTGCGGTCGACGCTGAAGTCCTCCAGATAACCGGCCAGTGGCGCCAGCAGGTCACGGTGCGAGCGGCGCTCGTAACCGGTGGCGAGGATCACGGCATCGTAGCGGTGGGTTTGCTGCTGGCCGGTGGCAAGGTCGCGCAAGGTCAGTTCCAGGCCTTCGCGTGTGGCTACCACTGCTTCCACCTGACGTCGGCACAGTACATTGTGGCGGTACTGGTGGGCGACCTTCTGACGGTAGAGGATGCCGTAGATGCGCTCGATCAGGTTGAGGTCGACCACCGAGTAGTTGGTGTTGTGGTATTCGCCCAGCAATTTGCTGCGCTGGTCGGCCGGTTCGTTGTAGACCAGGTCGGTGTAGTCCGGTGAGAAGATCTCGTTGACGAACGGGCTGTCGTCGGCGGGTTTGAGGGCCGACCCGCGCAGGATCATGTCGACCTTGACCGACGGGTAGCTGTCATTGAGATCGATGAACGCCTCAGCGGCGCTCTGGCCTGAGCCGATCACGGCGATGCGCATGGGTTTACCGTCGGTGCACGGCAGCTTGTTCAGGCTGCTCAGGTACTGGGAGTGGTGGAACACCCGTGGGTCGTCCTTGAAGGCGCCGAACTTTTCCGGGATTTTCGGCGTGCCGCCGCTGCCGACCACCACCGAGCGGGTGCGGCGGCTGTATTCGCGGCCTTGCGCGTCACGTGAAACCAGGCGCAGGTGCTCGACCCGGCCGGCATTCAATTCCGGTTCGATGCGCAACACTTCCTGGCCATACACCGCCTGGGTAGCGAAATGCTCGGCGGCCCAGCGCAGGTAGTCGTTGTACTCCAGGCGGCAGGGGTAGAAGGTGCCGAGGTTGATGAAGTCGGCCAGGCGCTGCTTCTGATGCAGGTAGTTGACGAAGCTGTAGGGGCTGGTGGGGTTGCGCAGTGACACCAGGTCTTTCAGGAACGAGATCTGCAGCTCGCTCTGGGTGGCCAGGGTTTCGCCGTGCCAGCGGTAGTCTTGCTGCTTGTCGATGAACAGTGCGTCGAGGGCATGGCCCTGGGACTCGGCGAGTTCTTCCAGGGCGATGGCCAAGGCCAGGTTGGAAGGGCCGAAGCCCACGCCGATCAGATCTTTGATGGTTTCCTGCTGTGAGGGCTGGCTCATGGCTGCGATTCCCTGAATGGTCGAATATGGACGCCCGCCGGGGCTCCGGCTCCTGCGCAAGTACATGAGTTGGAACGAGCCAGGCGGGGGGGAATTTAAGCGGGCTCAAGAACTGCATGAGGCGGCCGATAGGGTGGTTACGGCAAGGACCGATCTTTTTGGCAAGGAATCGACATGAGCGGAATAACGGCAAGCAACCTGATGATCAACGGCGTTTCAGCGCAGACGCTGAGCGCCAACGCAGCGACTGAACGCGAACAGGCAAAACAGGCCGGTGAGGCACTGGGGCCACTGAGCATCAGCAGTGACAGCATGAAAGTTTCAGCGGGTAGCCAGGCGCAATCCACTGACACTGAAGACAGTGGCGAGTCGCAGGCCGTGACCGAGCTGCGTCAGCTGATCAAGGATCTGCAGAAACAACTGGCTGAAGAGCAGAAGCAATTGGCTGCGCTGCAGAACAGCAAGATGGACGAGGCCGCCAAGGCGGCTGCGGTGGGCGCCAAGCAGGCGAGCATTGCCACCATCAATGGGCAGATCATGGCTGCCACGGCGCAGTTGCTGGAGCTGTTGCAGCAAGAGGGTGGCAGCAGTGCGGGCGGGATGGTCAGCGCCACGGCTTGAATATCCCGCCAGGATGCGCGCCCTTACAGGCGCGCGCGTAGTACCAGGTGGTGGTTACTCGGTCACCAAGCGGCCCTTGGTCTGCCGGTCCGCCTTGTACTGCATGGCCACTGCCGGCGCCGGCTTGGCGGCACCGGTTTCCAGCCACTGACGCATGCGGCTGGCATCGGCGAAGTGGGTGTACTTGCCGAAGGCATCGAGAATGACCATGGCTACCGGGCGATTGTCCATGCGGGTCAACAGCACCAGGCAATGCCCGGCCTCGTTGGTGAAGCCGGTCTTGGTCAGCTTGATGTCCCAGTTGCTCTTGTTCACCAGGTGGTCGGTGTTACGGAAGCCCAGGGTGTAGTTGGGCTTGCGGAAGGCCACGGTCTTTTCGCGGGTGGTCGACAGCTCGCTCAGCATCGGGTACTTGCGCGAGGCCATCAGCAGCTTGGCCAGGTCGCGCGCGGTGGACACGTTCTGCGTCGACAGGCCGGTCGGCTCAACATAGCGGGTGTGTGCCATGCCCAGGCTGCGGGCCTTGGCATTCATGGCCTTGATGAACGCCGGGTAGCCGCCGGGGTAGGCGTTGGCCAGGCTGTTGGCCGCACGGTTTTCCGACGACATCAGGGTGATCAGCAAGGTTTCGCGGCGGTCGAGCTGGCTGCCCAGGCGCACGCGCGAATACACGCCTTTCATTTCCGGGTTGTTGGCAATGGTCATGGTGAGCATTTCATCCATGGGCAGCTTGGCATCCAGCACCACCATCGCTGTCATCAGCTTGGTCACCGAGGCGATCGGCACCACGCGGTCGGCGTGGCTCGAATACAATTCCTGGTTGCTGTTCAGGTCGATCAGCAGGGCGCTGCCTGAAGCCAGGTGCAGTTTGGACGGGTCTCGTTGAGCCTGGACCGGGGGTTGTGCAGCAGCAGTCGACGGAAGGGTCGCGGTACCTGTGAGCAACAGCAGCAGGCTGAGGATGGACAGGGATGTTTTCACGTTGAGGCTCACTAAAAGTTGGTATGTCGTTGGCTGTGCAAGGGTTTTCCCCCTAAAACCGATGCATTCTGGAGTATGGCTGAATTGCTGTCGAATGCCTTATGACTAAAGGGCGCAAAGTGAACGATATTTAATCCTGTACCAATTTTTAACCAATCACGTACTTTTCCAGATTCGCAAATCGGCCCAGTCGTCAGCGGAATTGTTTCGTGGTGGTATGCTCGCCGCTTACCAAACAGGGAGAGTGGTAATGAGGTTGCGGGAGAGGCATAAGGCTTTGCAAGAGTGGCTCACGCCAAGGCGCCGTCGGCGCACCGGGATAGCGCTGATCGTAGCCTGGATCGCTGCGACGATAGTGTGGCCAAGCAGCAACTGGGCTTGGGTAGGTGGCCCTGGTATGTACCTGCTTTTCAGCGCTTGGCCGGCTGAGTTGCACGACAAGCGTTGATGCGCTGGCAGCGCGGATCTAAGTAGCGGCGCTGTAGTGCTACGGTCGCTATCACGCCGCCCTCGATCCAAACGGCCGGACCACGCTCTCGACCTTGTTGCCGGCCACCATCGCCCTGGCTCACGAGCAGTTGGTCGCTATCGAGCCGGACCAGCAGCGCTTGCAACGCACTGCTGTTCTGATGCAACGAAAAGGGGCTTACCAAACGGCTGCAGCGAGGGCCTTTGTCGAACTGGCGATAAAAGTGGCCAAGCACCTTGAGGCGCCAGGCTGCTCCACTCAGATGGCGTAGCAGCCCGTCATTTGAATTTTCGGGTAGCCGCCGACGAGCTAGGACAATGCCTATTATCTGGCCTGGCCACGAAACGCTCACCCGCAGGCGGCCCTCGATATCGTTCGAATCTGGCTGCTTGAACAAACAAGACTATAGATTATCTACTGGCATGAAGAAGGGTTGCTGTTTCTCTGAGCGGTGCTGAGCGGTGCTAGTCTCATTTCACCAACAACCCGTCCACGCCTCACTCAGGAGGATGTATGTCAGTAGAAAAAGTAGCAATAGTCACTGCCGGTGGTAGCGGCATGGGAGCGGCGGCAGCACGTAGATTGGCTGCCGATGGCTTCAAGGTCGGTATTCTCTCTTCATCTGGCAAGGGCGAGGCCCTGGCGCAGGAATTAGGCGGCATTGGCGTAACCGGCAGTAACCAGTCAAATGAAGATCTGCAGCGCCTCGTCGACGCAGTCATTCATAAATGGGGCCGTATCGATGTGTTGGTCAACAGCGCCGGCCATGGTCCGCGGGCACCGATCCTTGAGATCAGCGACGAAGACTGGCACCAGGGTATGGAGACATACCTGCTCAACGTAATTCGTCCTGTGAGGCTGGTGACCCCGTACATGCAGCGCCAGAACGGTGGTGCAATCATCAACATTTCCACTGCATGGGTGTTCGAGCCAAGCGAACTCTTCCCTACCTCGGCAGTTTTCCGTGCCGGTTTGGCGTCGTTCAGCAAAATCTATGCTGACAAGTACGCCGCTGACAACATTCGCATTAATAACGTGCTGCCTGGTTGGATCGACAGCCTCCCAGCTACCGAACAGCGTCGAGAAGGTGTGCCGCTCAAGCGCTATGGCACCAGTGAGGAAATTGCCGCCACTATCGCCTTCCTCGCAAGCGAAGGGGCAGCCTACATTACCGGCCAGAACATCAAGGTCGACGGCGGCGTTACCCGCAGCGTCTGAATGCCTCCGGGCCGCACGCAGTACGCGGCCCTTTTTCATTTTGGGCGATTGTCATGCTTGATCTGATATTGGCTAAGGTATGGTCAGATTTATCCATACCTGTTGGCGGTATTCCAAATCCATATCGCTTGATGCAACTGGCCACCGTCAATACTGAAGGGCAACCTAAGGTAAGCACTGTTGTCTTGCGACATGCGGATGCGTGTACGAAGTCGATCATCTTTTATGTGGACAAGCGCTCGGCGAAACTTGCAGAGATACTGGCCGAACCTAGAGTCGGCATTACCTCCGTCGACCCGTCTGGCAAGCGTCAACTTCGGGTTGAAGGCCTAGGTGAGCCGTTGTCGGATGTGTCGCTCCTTGCCAGGCACTGGGAGCAGGCACGAGGACGAACTCAAGCGCTCTTTCGCCATGGACGCATACCCGGTGAGGCTATTTCTTCACCTTCAACAGCTTACGAAACGCACATGGATGGTTTCAAGAATTTCGCTTTACTGGCTGTCCACCTACGACAAATAGAGTGGCTCGATCTTACCCAAATTATCCACCAACGGGCACGCTTCATTTTGCAAGGCGACCATTGGCAGGCGGGTTGGATCGCTCCCTAAGGCAGGATCAATTTTAATGAGCAGAATCGCTATCCACAGTGACCAGGCGCCGAAAGCTATTGGCCCGTATTCGCAAGCAGTCCACATGGGTGAGTTGGTGTTCTTGACAGGGCAAATCGCGCTTCACCCTGAAAAGATGGAATTGGCTCAAGGCATTGAAGCCCAAACCATTCAGGTATTCGAGAACCTCCAGTCAGTAGCACAAGCCGCAGGCGGTAGTTTTTCTGACGTAGGAAAGCTCACTATTTACCTCACGGAACTCTCGCACTTTGGTGTCGTGAACGAAATAATGGGCCGTTACTTTGAAGCGCCTTACCCAGCACGAGCTACCGTGGGTGTATCGGCGCTCGCGTTGAATGCTTTGGTTGCTATTGACGCCACCTTAGTGCTTCCTCGAAAAACAGCATAATCCGCAAGTTTCCTCTTTATCATAAAACTCATTCAGCACCGGGCAGATGTTTCGTCATCTGCTCGCGTGGCTCACTCTCGATAGTGGCAGGGCAAATAGATGGCCAAGGCAGCTGATCTCGTTGTGCAATGTTTGGAAAGTGAAGGTGTTGAGTACGTGTTCGGCATTCCCGGCGAGGAAAACCTCGACCTGCTCGAATCCCTGCGCAAGTCGAAGATCAAGCTGGTACTGACCCGTCACGAGCAGTCTGCAGGTTTCATGGCTGCCACCTACGGCCGCCTGACCGGCAAGACCGGCGTCAGCCTGTCGACCCTT